>JBBRKB010000277.1:0-5752 GCA_038218385.1 Cytophagales bacterium
TACGAGCGAAAATTCTTCCACCAGCTGGTATCAAGTCAACTCGACATAGACCGGCTGGATTACTTAAAGCGTGATTGTTTTTTTACCGGCGTTCAGGAAGGAACCATTGGCGTTGACCGCATTATATCCATGTTGCAAGTGCATCATGACCAGTTGGTGGTTGAGGCCAAAGGGATTTACAGCATTGAAAGTTTTCTCAATGCACGAAGGCTCATGTATTGGCAAGTGTATCTGCATAAGACTTCCGTAAGTGCAGAGCGTATGTTAGTGAACCTCATCCGAAGGGCGCAGTATCTTGTGCAGCGTGGTGAAAATCTTTTTGTGAGCGAATCATTTAACTACTTTCTAATGAAACCGCGCACCATTGATGACTTTAAAGAAATAAAAACATTGGAGGCTTTTGGCAAACTTGATGACCATGATATATGGGGAGGCATGAAATGTTGGCAAGACCACCCCGATAAAATCCTTGCCACACTTTCTACCTTGTTGCTACAGCGCAAACTCTTTCAAATAAAATTCGGCACAGAGCCCATCAAAAAGTCGGATGTTGAAATTATCCGCACACGCATTGCCGAAACGTACAACACCCTTCTCTCAGACACTCACTATTTATTCTCCAATGGATTTGTCACCAACGAGGCGTACACCGAAGGACAAAAGATCAACATCTTGATGAAGGATGGGAGACTTCTTGATATTGCACAGGCTTCTGATCTTCCGGCTATTAAAGCCATCAGCAAAATCGTCAAAAAAAATTATCTCTGCTGGCCCAAAAATGTATCTTTGTCAAATTAACATAAGCAAACAATATTGCATTGAAAGACATCCATTGGGCCAACCATTCACGTTTAGTATTTATTATTAAAACCCGCCGACAACTATGGAATTTACACTAAACCAAATTGCCGCCATGCTGGGTGGCGATGTAAAGGGAAATGGTGAAGAAAAAATTAACATGTTGGCCAAAATACAAAATGCAAAGAAGGGTCAGATTGCTTTTTTGTCGAACCCGAAGTATGAGAATTTTATTTACTCAACGCAGGCAACAGCCGTTATCGTTAAAAGGGGATTTGAGTCTAAAAAAGACCTTCAGTGTAGTTTAATTCTTGTTGATGATCCGTATTCAAGTTTCACCTTGTTGCTGGAAGAATATCACAAGTTTATAAGCTTTCAAAAAACGGGGACTGAAGAACCATGCTTCATGGGCTCGAAGTCCACCATGGGGTCGAATACCTATAGAGGTGCATTTTCATACATAGGCGCCAATTCAAAAATTGGTGATAACGTCAAAATATATCCACATGCCTATGTGGGTGATAATGTAACGATTGGAAATAATACCATCCTTCATGCTGGCGTACGGATCTATTCCGATACACAAATTGGAGAAAATTGTGTACTGCATTCCGGAGCCGTCATTGGCAGTGATGGATTTGGTTTTGCCCCACAGGAAGACGGGACGTACAAAACAATCCCACAACTTGGCAGTGTAATTCTTGAGGACAATGTCACCATTGGAGCCAACACGGTTATCGACTGTGCTACCTTTTTTGGCGATGCCACGGTTATCAGAAAGGGCGTAAAACTCGACAACCTGATCCAGATTGCCCATAATGTGGAAGTAGGCAAGAACACCGTTATAGCCGCACAGTCAGGTGTTTCAGGTAGTACAAAAATAGGAGAGAATTGTGTGCTGGGCGGGCAAGTGGGTATTTCAGGGCACCTTGTTTTGGCTAATAATACAGGTGTGGGAGCTCAGGCAGGTGTTTCAAAATCTATTACGAAGGAGGGTCAGCGCCTGATGGGCTCACCTGGAATTGATGTGAAAGAGTATTACCGTTCTTACGCTGTTTTCAAAAAACTTCCCGACATAAACTTCCTTTTGCACGAACTGGAATCTAAAATTGACGCGTCCATAAACCCATCATAAAGCCGTTATCACTTTCTCTAAACACCCCAAATTTCAAAAATTGGGTAATACCAACTTTTGGGGTTAAATTTGCCCACTTTTGCAGCTAAAATGCTAAATATCAAGCAACAAACGATTCAAAAGTCGGTCACGCTCTCAGGAGTGGGCCTACATACCGGAGTGCAGACTACGATGACATTCGTGCCTGCCAAGCCTAACCATGGCATAAAATTCCAACGCATAGACATGGATGGCTCACCCATCATAGATGCTGATTGTGATAATGTAGTGGATGTCTCCCGCGGAACCACAATCGAACAAAGTGGTGCACGTGTAAGCACCATTGAGCACACACTTGCCGCGTTGGTAGGACTTGAAATAGATAATGTGCTTATCCAATTGGACGGCCCCGAATGCCCCATCATGGACGGAAGTTCAATCCAATTTATTGAGATTTTAAAAGAGGCAGGCACCGAAGAACAAAATGCCATTCGTGATTTCTTTGAAGTTACCGAGCCAATCTTTTACCGTGATGCACCTCGCAATGTTGAAATTGCTGCATTGCCCTTGGATGATTACCGCGTTACGGTGATGATCGATTACAATTCACCTGTATTGGGAAGTCAACACGCCATTATTACTGACATCCGTCAATTTGAAAAGGAAATTGCCTCTTGCAGAACATTCTGCTTCCTCCATGAATTGGAAATGTTGTATAAAAACAACCTCATAAAGGGAGGCGACCTCAACAATGCCATTGTGATAGTAGACCGCGTGGTAAAGGATGATGAACTAGAAAATATTGCCAAGATGCTAGGCAAGCCTAAAGTTGCCGTGAAGCAAGAAGGCATTTTGAACAACATTGAATTACGATACAAAAACGAACCCGCACGCCATAAGCTGTTGGATATTGTCGGAGATCTTGCTTTAGCAGGTCGTCCATTGAAGGCACAAATACTGGCGGCACGTCCGGGTCATGCGGCCAATGTGGCTTTCGCCAAAAAATTAAAGAAGGCCATGCAGGAGGCGGATAAAAAAGGACGGCCCAAATACAATCCGAACCTTCCCCCTGTTATGGACATCAACAAGATTGCGTCCATCCTTAAGCATCGCTATCCCTTCCTACTTCTTGATAAAGTAATTTACCTCGATGGTGAAAGTGTAGCGGGTGTGAAGAACGTTACCATGAACGAACCCTATTTTCAGGGCCACTTCCCTGGAAACCCAGTAATGCCAGGTGTTCTCCAAATTGAAACCATGGCACAGGTAGGTGGTATTTTGGTTTTAAGCACCGTTCCTGATCCTGAAAACTACTGGACGTATTTCCTGGGGATAGAAAATTTCCGTTTTAGAAAAATGGTATTGCCGGGCGATACACTAGTCATTCAATGCGACCTTGTGGTGCCTATTAAACGAGGAATTGCAAAAATGTATGGCCGTGCCTTTGTGGGCAACACCCTTGTATGTGAAGGCACCATGACAGCCAGTATCGTTCGCAAAGATTTACAGAATTCATGAGTCAATATCCCTTAGCCAACGTCCATCCGGAAGCAAAAATTGGTAACAACGTAACGATCTCACCTTTTACAACCATTGAAAAAGATGTCGTTATAGGTGAGGGTTGCTGGGTTGGACCCAATGTCACTATAATGGATGGCGCACGTATCGGCAAGAATTGCAAAATTTTTCCGGGAGCAGTCATTTCCGCAATACCCCAGGATTTAAAATTCAAAGGAGAACAGACAACCACAGAGGTGGGTGACAACACCACTATTCGCGAATGCGTGACCATCAACCGCGGCACGGTTGACAAGTATAGAACCGTAGTGGGAAACAATTGCCTCTTGATGGCCTATGTTCACTTAGGTCATGATTGCCTCGTTGGCAACAATGTGATTCTGGGAAATGTAGTGCAGCTCGCAGGCCATGTCATCATTGAAGACCATGTTATTTTTGGTGGATCATGTGCTGTACAGCAGTTTTGCAAGATCGGCTCACATGCCTACATCGGTGGCGGTTCGTTGATTCGAAAAGACATTCCACCGTATGTGAAGGCCGCACGCGAACCGGTTGCCTATGCAGGTATAAACAGTGTGGGCATGAGACGCAGAGGCTTCACACAAGAAAAAATAAACGACATCCAGGATATTTATCGCATCATCTTTTTGAAAGGCCTTAACAACACACGTGCTGTGGAGGAAGCTGAAAGACAAATACCGAAAAGTATGGAGCGCGATTATATTCTTGACTTTATCCGAAGCTCGGAACGCGGCATCATGAAGGGATACGGAAAAGGTGAATAGCCCAAGATTCTTCATTAACCACAATAACCAGCAACTTCATTAGCTGAATGTCTACCTCAAATCTTACCCTTGCAGCCAGCCAACTCGGCAAACGATTTAAGCGGGAGTGGATATTTAGAAATTTCACTTATCAATTTAAGAGTGGCGTGTATGCAGTTACAGGTCCTAATGGATCGGGCAAAAGTACATTATTGCAAACCCTGTGGGGACAACTACTGCCCAGCACCGGATCGGTGGTGTATGAAATCAATTCGAAAACGGTAGACATCGAGGAAGCCTATAAACACCTGGCCATTGCTACCCCCTACATGGATTTGATTGATGAGTTTACACTGGAAGAACAGATCAAATTTCACTTTACATTAAAAATCAGCAGGAACAAGCTTTCTGTTGATGAGATTATTGGGAAAATGATGCTAGACAATGCCCGCGAGAAATTTATTGGCAACTTCTCTTCTGGAATGAAGCAACGTGTAAAGCTGGGGCTGGCCTTCTTTACACAAGCTCAAGCCATCTTTCTGGATGAACCGGGCACCAACCTGGACCATCAGGCCTTCGATTGGTATCAGCAACAACTTGCCTCTTTGCCAAATGACTGTTTGGTCTTCATTGCCTCAAATCAACCCAGCGAATATCCGGCAAGTGCCCAAATAATTGACATCATGGATTTTAAATAGGGGTTACTTCACCCTTTTTCACCTGATTAAAGAAATCGAAGAACAAAATCTAGCATCAGATAGCACCAAAATTTGAAATTTAAAGTTTTTAGTCCCAAATTGTCGACAATTAAAAATCAGAAAATGAAGATGATAACAAGAATACTCTCCCTCGTTGTTTTAGCAAGCATTGCACCGTTATATGTGAACTGTGGCGGAAAAGATCCAGCACCTGAATCAAAGGAAAAAACTCAATTGGCTAAATTGGCGGGAACGTGGGTATTAAATTCGGTAGACAATGATGGCACAGATAGAACGACAGAGTTTAGTGCTAGTGTAAAAATGACAATTTCGGGTACCTACGCAAACGATGGTCAAAGTTATCAAATGGTATTTGAGGGAACTGGCCCAAAAAATCCTTTACCTAAATCAGGATCATTCAAATTTAGTCCAACTATGCCTGAATCTGTTCTTGTAAAACAAGATTTAGTTTTAATGGATTATGTTGTTACGGGCACTACTCTATCTTTTAAAATAACAGCTTATGGTGGGGATGGATATGGTTGGTCCCGTGTAGCGCAAGTGACAGGTGATTGGACTTTTAATTTTACTAAGCAATAAAACATTTAATTTACTAAAAAAGGCTTCCACATCGGAAGCCTTTTTTATTTGAGCACAACGATCGAAATCCCATCACCACCACGCTCAACATGTTCATCGGCTATGGATGCAACTTCCCTATAGTGTTTTAAATGAGCGTGAACAATTTTACGTAACACGCCTTCACCTTTGCCAAAAATCATAATTCAAATGTTTAATAGATGTATATTCCATCAAGGGGCAGATGTTTTCTGAACGACTTATTTGCATTCTACTAATGT
>JBBRKB010000278.1:0-5683 GCA_038218385.1 Cytophagales bacterium
TCACAAAGAAGCCCTTGCCCTTTGGCGAAGCATCCATGACCGCAAGCATGAAGCCCAATCGCTCAATGACATTGGTGCGCTCTATCACCTCATGAAAAACGATGACCGTGAAATTGCCAACCACCTGGCTGCTCTGGAAATACGGAAGTTCTTAAAAGATACAAGAGGAATGGCTGAATCCTATAATAATATTGGCACTCTCTATTATCGTCAAAAAAATTACGATCGCGCTATTGACAATCTTGAGCTGGGCCTCTCAGCAGCGAAAGAATCACAGGATCAACATCAGATGAAGAAAAGTTATGAGCATCTCGCCTACTGCTACAAGGCTCAAGGAAATTTCACGGTCGCACTTCAAAATCAGGAACATTACAGTGCCATCACGGATTTAATACAGCAGGAAATTAATGAGCAACACTTATTGGAAATACAAAATCATTACCTGATCGAACAACGTGAAGAGCAAATTCAAAATCTGGAAACTATCCGAATCGAAAAAGAAAAGCAACTGGAAGAGCAGAGACGTTTTCAAACCTATCTATTCCTGATCATTGGATTAATTGGAGTTATTGTGTTGATGATTTCGTATTTCTATTTACAAAAAAGAAAATCAAATGCGCAATTAAAAATAGTTAACGAAAAAGTGGAGAAGCAAAACGTTGAACTCCAAGAACTCAATGCCGCGAAAGATAAATTTTTTTCGATCATCAGCCATGATGTGAAAGGCCCGTTGAATTCCCTTTCGTCATTCTCCAGCATGCTGGCCAATCACTTTGACGCGCTGAGCAAAGAGGAAATTCAAATGCTAGCGCTGGATACTGATAAGTCGCTAAAGAATTTGTTTGCCATGTTGGAAAACCTGTTGGAGTGGGCTCGCTCGCAAACGGGCAACATTGAGTTTAAACCCGAATCCTTTGATCTTAATGTAGTGCTTGCAGAAAACAAATCGTTACTCGAAGGCCAGGCACAAAACAAACGCATCACCATCCTTCATGACGCATCGCGTGTGATCTCTGTGACCAGCCATAAGAATTCCATTAACACAGTCATCCGAAACCTGATTTCGAATGCCCTTAAATTTACCCAAGAAGGTGGAGCCATCTCTATGGAAGCGAAATCAGAAAATACAGAAATTATCGTTTCCATCAGCGACACAGGTGTAGGCATGCGAAAGGAAATTGTTGACCGGCTGTTCCGAATTGATGCCAAGCACTCTACTAAAGGAACTGCAAATGAAAAAGGTACCGGACTCGGGTTGATCCTTTGTAAAGAGTTCATGGAAAAAAATGGCGGAAGAATTTGGGCTACCAGCGAAGAAGGTAAAGGCTCCGTGTTTTATTTCAGTCTACCCTGTGGTGAACCGTTAACATAATTTTCAATCGTTGGTAAAGATTAAATAACGTTGACGTAATAAAAAATCTATTTTGCGTCCTTTATCTTTGCTTCCAGACATGTGCATCAGATTATTTTTTTCCTTTCTCCTTATCGCCAACGTCGCCTGGTGTCAACAAAAAGATGCACCGTATGTATTGCTCATCTCATTCGATGGTTTCCGCTACGACTATGTTGAAAAATATGATGCACCCAACTTCAAAACGTTTATAGCAAAGGGTGCATCAACAGAAGGACTCATCCCCTCCTTTCCAAGTAAAACCGGCCCCAATCACTATACCTTAATAACAGGTCTTTACCCCGGCCATCACGGTTTGGTAGACAATTGGTTTTACGATCCGGATATGAAAAAGCAATACACTATGAGTGATAGAAATTCAGTAAGGGATTCGAGTTTTTATAAAGGGGTTCCACTCTGGCAATTGGCACAACAACAAGGTATAAAGACCGCTTCCCTTTTTTGGCTTGGATCGGAAGCTTCTATATGCGGACAACTTCCTACGTATACCCTACCCTATAAAAAATCAATGCCTGATATGGACAGGGTCAACCAAGTGGTGGCATGGCTATCGTTACCTGAAAAAGACAGGCCCCATTTCATTACTGCCTACTTCTCTTTGGTGGATACAGAAGGTCACGATTTCGGACCTGAATCGGAGCGAACAAAAGATGTTGTTTTAAAAGCGGATAGCCTGGTCGGAGTCTTGATGAAATCACTGGACAAATTAAAACTTCCTATCAACGTTGTCATCGTTTCCGATCATGGTATGGTTGCCTTAAAACAAGAAGCAGCTACCTACATTGTGTTGGAAGATTTACTTGATCTCACAGACACTTCTATGGTGTACGTGAACGATGGCACACAAGCACATTTCTATACCAAAAATATTGAAGAAGTGTATGAAGAATTGAAGAAAAAAGAAAACCATTTTAAGGTTTACAAACGGAATCAATTACCAACGCAATGGTGCTATGACAATCCACGTGTTGGTGATGTATTGATGGTTGCCGATCCGGGTCATTATATAAGGGTTACTAAATTTCATCCACCCCAAACAAATTCACATCCATCTGTTTTTGGTACCCATGGCTTTGACCCTGCGTTAGTGCCCCAGATGAACGGCATCTTCTATGCGCAAGGTCCCGCCATAAAATCTGGGATTAAAATCGAAGCCATTCAAAACATCCACGTGTATCCGTTCATTGCGAAATTATTGGGACTTAAAATGGGTGATGTTGATGGCGAGCTGCGCTTTCTTGCTCCAGCCCTTCGCTAAGAAAAACCAAACTGTCATTCGTCAACCTTATAAAATAATTCAACTTTCAAAAGCCAATAAGGAACCATTTACACCAGCTAAACGTAAACGAAGGCAGCTATGCGATTCATTCTTTTCATTTCCGCGTTTTTATTTATTCAGGCGTCTACTGCACCTACCACCATTCTTTTCTTTGGCGATAGCCTGACAGCAGGTTATGGCCTTTCACCAGCCGAAGCGTTTCCGGCTTTGGTAGAACAATCGCTTATCAAAAAAAACAAACCCGTTAAAGTTATCAACGCGGGTCTGAGTGGTGAGACATCAGCTGGTGGACTCACCCGCATCGATTGGATCCTGAAGCAACCGATTGATATTTTTATATTAGAGTTAGGTGCCAATGATGGACTCCGTGGCTTACCGCTGGAGCAAACAGAAAAAAACCTTCAAGCCATAATCAATAAAGTAAAAACTAAAAATCCCGATGTAACCATCGTGCTTGCCGGTATGTTGGTGCCACCAAACATGGGTCCCGACTATACAGAAAAGTTTAAGAACATTTATCCTTCATTAGCCAGGAAGAACAACACCTTGCTCATTCCCTTTTTGCTGAAGGATGTTGCCGGTGATGAAAAACTCAATCAACCCGATGGCATTCACCCCAATGTGGAAGGCCATAGGATTGTGGCGCGTACCGTCACGAATGTCATTGAGCCGCTGCTGTAAGCGAAGGGATTCTTTTCTTTTAAACAATCTTCTCCTTTATAAGTAACCTTATCCATCGCGCATGGTTTATATTTTGGCGATAATAAAATTGTCACGGATATTAAACCCAATTAAGAAGGAACATTTACCCACACCCGCTTACACTCCCAAGCATCTTGTAGCTAGAAGCTAGTAGCTTTTCAGCCCCACTCCCACACGTCTCGCAGCTCGCAGCTAATAGCTCGCAGCTTTACAAATATCGGAATGAAAAACGAACGTATACTTCTTCTCTTATTGGCCGCCGCCATGTTCACACACATCATGGACTTCATGATCATGATGCCGCTGGGGCCACAACTCATGCGCATCTTTGACATTACCCCACGGCAATTTAGTTTGCTGGTTGCCTCGTATACCATCACGGCAGGTGTATCGGGATTTTTCTCTGCCTTTCTGGTAGACCGGTTTGACCGACGGCAATCCCTTCTCTTTGTGTATACTGGTTTTGCCCTCGGCACATTAGCGTGTGCTTTTGCGCCAACGTATGAAATACTGCTCATCACCCGCTCGCTGGCAGGTGGATTTGGTGGTGTGTTAGGTGCGCTTGTTTTGTCTATTGTAAGCGATGCCATTCCGTTAGAACGAAGGGCAAAAGGAATTGGTACTGTGATGGCCTCTTTTGGACTGGCCTCTGTAGTAGGTGTTCCGTTTGGGTTGTTCATCGCGAGCAAATCATCATGGCATGCACCCTTCTTGCTGCTCGGTATACTTTCTTTCTTGATTGCCATCTTGATTTTCTTTTTTATAAAACCGATGACAGGCCACATTAAAGAAAAACATACCAGCCCGTTTGAAATACTAAAGCGGATTTTCGGCAGACCTAATGCACGGTTGGGCTTGTTGTTCACCTCTACCTTAATGCTTGGCCACTTCACCATCATCCCTTTCATTGCACCATACATGGTAGGAAATGTCGGCTTCTCTGAAAGTGAACTCGCCCTTATCTATTTGATTGGCGGCGTGTGCGTACTTTTCTTTTCGCCTTGGGTGGGCAAGATGGCAGATAAACACGGCCGCTTAAAAATCTTTACCATCTTCGGGTTGCTGGCCATCATTCCTGTACTGCTTATTACTAACCTTACACCCGTACCCGTGTGGGTAGCGCTGATTGTTACAGCTATATTTTTCATTTTCAGCAATGGACGGATGGTGCCCTCTACCACTATGGAGACGGCCATCATACTTCCTGAAAACCGGGGCAGCTACATGAGCATACGTTCATCGGTACAACAACTTACATCGGGTCTTGCCTCTTTTATTGCCGGTCTGATCATAGTAGAAAAGCCACCTATTTTTGGTGAGGTGAAATCACTGGCCAACTATAATTATGTGGGCTACATAGCGATTGGGTTTAGCTTGCTGGCGATCTACCTGGCAAGGAAGCTCACAGTTGAGCAGGGATCTTGATCGATTTGACGGTAGGCCAATCAATGTCTTTGACTCTCCAAATGAGAGTAACAATGTGGAGCTTAAGTCAAAGACATTGGAAGTCCAATGTAAATTTTAAGTGTTTGTTAACCCGATACTACCGTAATTAAAATACTTTTGCTTACTTGTATCACCGTTAAAAATCATCCTCTGTAAAAATCCTAAACAACCAAGAGTCGAAGTAATGAGCAGCAAAATTCCCATTGAGAATGCCCAGTTTACCTTATATTATCTTCTCATGTCTGCCGATGGAAATATCAGTCCTTCAGAAAAAGATATGTTTCTGAACATTGTTTCCGGTGTGGGTGGATTCAGAAGGTCGTACGCTGAAAGTATTTTCAATGGAATGGATAAGTTCAAGCATCTACTCAACTATAAGAATGCCATCAATACCTTGATGGGCGCCCCCCTTGAGGACAAACAGAAAACCATCCGCGTACTTCGTGAAATCGGCTTCGCGGATGGGGCGTATGAAAAAGAAGAAGGAAAGTTTTTAGTGCAGGTGCAAAAAGACCTGGGGCTTATCACTTAATTCAAACATACCTTCCTAGCCTTGTGACTTTTGATATCTCCAACAAAAAAGAGTGCCATAAGCGGCATTTTTCCATTCCATAAAAAAGCAGAATTAAATTTTCAATGAAACAACTAACGTCATGTTTATAGTTGATGCGCATCTTGACCTCAGCATGAACGCCATGGACTGGAACCGCGATACAAAAAAACCGGTGGCGGAAATTCGGGAACGTGAAAAAGGATTGACGGATAAACCTGATCGTGGAAGAAATACAGTTTCACTTCCCGCCCTTCGTGAAGGTAACATAGGCTTTGTAGTGGCTACGCAAATT
>JBBRKB010000279.1:0-5655 GCA_038218385.1 Cytophagales bacterium
ACCTCCCAAAATCTGAACGGTTAAGGGTTTGTCTGCCATTTCAAACAACACACTCATCTCACCAAATACCGCCAACGGTATGTCCTCAAAATAGTATTCAACACCACCGATTGCCTCAGGGCCAAAATCAATATTGGTGCGCACATTAGACAGCAACGTGTTGTCAGGCGTATTGTCGTAGTACTTGTATTGAATCCTCGAATATTTCAGCATAGCACCGGCACCGGCATACCATTGCAGTTTGCCCTCCATACCTTCTGCTTGAATGGTGTTGTGAAAAAGATACCGTCCTTGCAGAGACATTGAACTTTTCACCTTATGGGATTGGTAAGAATTGCCATCATAAATAGTGTAATGGTAGAACGAGTTTTCATAATAGTTTTTGCGCCAGCGCGGGGAGGATGTCCCTAAAATAAATTCAAAGGCTCTGTCGGATCGAACAAACTTTTTATACGTGATGCCAATGGGATCACCGATGCGCACACCCATATAGTGTGTATCCTGGGCAGAAGCACCTATTGAAAATAAAATGAAGAGGGTGAAGAAAAGGATGGATGGCTTGGTCATAGCAAGAAGAATTTTTTAATACGACTAAGTAATGGTTAACAACAGAAAGCGTTAAAAGATTTGCGCCATAAACCTCAATTACCGGAAAACATACCGCAGACCTGCACCACCCTGAAACCTTCGCCATCCGGGATCCAGGCCAATATCATTGTAGAACTCCACTTCCATGAAGGCCGAGATGGGAATTTTAAAATAAGAATATTCAATACCCGTGGACAACGTAGGGCCATAGGTAAGGCGTTGATCGGAGAATTGGCCGAGGCTGTTGATATTATTGTTCCCGTTAGGGTCGGTATTGTGAAGATATTGGTAGGTCACTTTGGTGCTTTTTAACTCTGCGCCAATACCAAAATAAACTTTGAGACCAGGCGAAACGGATTCAGCATTAAAGTGCCAAAGAAATTTTAGCTGCGCCACCCAATCGGAATTTGTTTTATGGGTTAAGTAATCAATTTCGGCTTCACCTGTGAGCGTATCTGACGCTATTGCCTCGGCAAATTTTTCACGATAGTAGCGGCTATAAAGTCCGCTTGATGCTTTGCCGGCATCGGCCACAATGGCAAATTTTTCATTTGCGTAATACTTATAGGTGATAGCAAAAGGATCG
The DNA here is from genome assembly GCA_038218385.1 of Cytophagales bacterium. Classification (GTDB taxonomy): domain Bacteria; phylum Bacteroidota; class Bacteroidia; order Cytophagales; family Cyclobacteriaceae; genus JBBRKB01. Next base: position 1,175 of record JBBRKB010000279.1, read on the forward strand.
CCCAGTTTCACCCCCAGCCCATGATAGGGATATTTACTATTGGCAAATATGGGGCAAATAATCTTCGCCTTGCTCTTGGGCATGCGCATGGAATTGCGACCCTGGGCCGATTTTGTATGGTAATTTTTGGGCTTCTTTGACGATTGTGCCGTTGCCACCAAGCTCAAACAGCTGGCTATAATTATGGATATGACAATTTTCGTATACGGCATGACAGGCAAATATAAGGGTTTTAATGCTTCCTTAATGATCTGCCTAAGTTACACAACCGCGATGTTGTTTAAATAAACTCTTTATACTGCATCTTATGGAGTTGGGCATAATATCCATCTAATGTGAGGAGCTCTTCATGATTGCCTTCCTCTTTAATCTCCCCATGGTCAAGCACGATTATTTTTTTGGCCTTTTGGATAGTTGATAATCTATGTGCGATCACAATGGCCGTGCGCCCGCTCATCATTTTTTCAATCGCGTGCTGTATCATCTCCTCTGTTTCGTGGTCAACTGAAGAGGTGGCCTCGTCCAAGATTAAAATTTTAGGGTCATACACCATGGCACGTATAAAGGCGATGAGCTGTCGCTGCCCTACCGATAATGTAGCACCGCGCTCCATTACATTATACGAAAGCTTGCCCGGCAGACGCTCGATGAATTTTCTTGCCCCTACAAGATCGGCAGCATGCCACACCATTTCCTCGGTAACATCTGGGTTGTCAAGGGTAATGTTATTGAAGATAGAATCTGAAAAAAGGAAAACATCTTGTAACACCACGCCAACGTTTTTTCGAAGCATCCCAAGATCATACTCCTTTATATCTACACCATCTACTTGTATTACCCCTTTGTTCAATTCATAAAACCTGTTCAACAAATTTACAATGGATGATTTGCCAGCACCCGTAGCACCAACCAACGCCACCGTTTCGCCTTCGCGAATATCCAAATTGATATTTTTCAAAACATACTCTTCGTCATTGTAGGCAAACCATACATTTTCAAATTTTACGTCACCTCTGATATTCGTTGGCTTCAAGGAACCATTGAGTTGCACATGGTCTTGATCATCCAGCAGGTTCATGATGCGTGACGAACTTACAATCCCCATCTGTAGCGTGTTGTACCGATCGGCAATCATTCTGATAGGCCTGAAAAACATTTGTATGAACATGATAAACGCCACCAACTGGCCAATGGTAATGCCGGTCAGTTCTTCATTCATAGCACCTTTGGCACCATACCATACCAGCAAACCAATGCCTGCTGCAGAAATTATTTCGGCTACCGGATAGTACACTGAATAATATAACACCGACCGAAGGTTAGCCTGCTTATGCTCTTCGTTAATGGCCTTAAACTTATTATACTCCAGTTTTTCACTTCCAAATATTTGCACAATGTTCATTCCTGTAATATGTTCTTGAACAAATGCATTTAAATTGGACACCGCATTTCGCACTTCATTGAAGGCCACTTTAATTTTCTCTTTGAATACATACGTACTCAACAAAAGAAAAGGAATGGTAGATAAACTGATCAACGACAATCGCCAATCCATATAAAACATAACGGCAAGGATAAAAATGATCTGAAGCAAGTCGCCCGCCATCGCGGCAAGACCTTCGCTAAAAACATCGGATAAAGTTTCCACATCTGAAATGGTGCGCGTGACCAGTCTGCCAATAGGGGTTTTGTCAAAAAATTTAAGGCGCAAACTGATGATGTGGCTATACAGTTTCGTCCGGATGTCACGGATTACCTGCTGACCTAGCCAGCCGGACAAATAGGTGTGTATGTATTGAATGATAGATTGAAAAAGCAGCAACGCGACAAGGATTAGCATCATGTTTACCAATCCCTGATAATTGCCTGTGGCCACATCATGATCAAGCGTATATTGAATAAGAATAGGCCGAAGCGGCGCAAGCACACCCAGGAAAAGCGTAAAAAAAATAACCACAACAAACCTGAATTTGTAGGGTATCATATACTGCATCAACCTCCCCAACACTTTGAAGTCGATGATATTGCCACTGCTTACTTTGTCTTTCTCCACGTAATCGTTACTTATAAATTGATGGGGGGTATTTTACTTTCGTGAGGAACAACCCATGAGGGGCTACATTAGCGCCAGCATTCCTTCTGTCTTTAGAATTTATTATTTGCTTAAAATCATGTACCGATAGCTTCGCGCTTCCCACATCCAACAAAGTCCCAACGATTGCCCTTACCATGCCGCGTAAAAACCGATTGGCCGTGATGGAGAAAATGATGCTGTCCCCATCTTCTTTCCAGCTCGCCTTTTTCACTTCGCAAAGAAAGTTATTTACATCTGTTTTCACTTTGCTAAAACTCGTAAAATCATGAATACCCACTAATAACACAGCTGCCTTGTTCATGGTTTGAATATCCAAAGGTTTAAAATGATGTAGAGCCATGCCCTGCAAAAAGGGATTCTTTACTTTCGTGATCCTGTACTCATACGATCTTTCATAGGCATCAAACCGTGCATGGGCACTATTGTTTACAGCTTGGATATTTTTTATGGCAATCGCCTGGGGCAAAAAAGAATTTAGTTTCGCTATGAGCGTTTCCACCTCAAACTCTTTTTCAATATCTGCATGAAAGAACTGCTGTTCGCAATGTACTCCCGTGTCTGTTCGTCCGCTTCCCAAAATCTTTAATGGCATGCGAAATATTTTCGTCAGGCCATCCTCCACCACTGCCTGGATTCCCAACGCATTTTTTTGCGACTGCCATCCTGCAAATGAGTGGCCATGATATGCTATCTCAAAAAAATATCGCATTCAGGATTTTGTGATTAGGCAATGACAAGGATGCTTTTGAAAAGGCAAAACCAAACCACCTTCAACTAATTTGATTAATTCTATACCTTTGCGCGCAAGTTAACTCAACATACACATGTGGCAAAGAATTCAAACCGTATTTCTGGCTGTGATCATCATAGCACTTCTCATTGCATTAGTCCAGCCTGTTTGGCACTTTGAAGGAGACAGCAAATCGATATTATTGACACCCTTTTATTTCTCCGATGGTTTAGCTGCCGTGTATATGCCCTACTCCATCACGGCCATCATCATGATCGCCATCATTACCATCGCCTTCACATCGCTAAGAAAATATAAAGACCGCGTGCTGCAAATGAAACTGGGCGCTCTCAACTCCCTGTTGCTTATAGGTGCTATCGGTTCGTCCGTTTATTTCTCCATGGAACTTATGAAGACTTATGAGGGAGGTGCCTTTGGTCTTGGCCTGTACCTTCCGGCAGGGGCAGTGTTCTTCAATATGCTGGCAAATTTTTTCATCCGGCGTGATGAGAGGCTCGTGAGGGATTCCGATCGCTTACGCTAATACATTACCCTGACATCATGTCAGATTTGGAACCTGTGGAATAATATTTGAAAACACGCGTCCAGAAGAATTCTGTTTAAACAAATCATACTTATGTCTACAAAAGAAAAAGGAAATATTTCCATTCACACCGAGAACATATTTCCTATCATCAAAAAATTCCTGTATTCCGATCACGAAATTTTCCTTCGTGAGTTGGTCTCCAATGCTGTTGATGCAACGCAAAAATTGAAAAAGCTGGCATCCATGGGTGAGTTTCAAGGTGAGTTGGGAGACACCACCATTGAAGTAAAATTTGACGCGAAGGAAAAAACCATCACCGTAAGTGACAAAGGTCTCGGGATGACGGGCGAAGAAATAAAAAAATACATTAACCAAATTGCTTTCTCGGGAGCAACAGAGTTTGTAGAAAAATTTAAAGACAAAGGAGACGCCAAAGACATCATTGGAAAATTCGGCCTTGGATTTTACTCCGCATTTATGGTTGCCGATAAAGTAGAAATAATTTCCCGTTCGTATAAGGCTGAGGAAAACGAAGCCGCCAAATGGGAATGTGATGGCTCCACAGAATTTGAATTGTCAGAGACCACCAAAAAAGAAAGAGGAAGCGATGTGATCTTGCACATCAATAGTGACTCAGAAGAATTTTTGGATGAGTTTCGCCTCAAAGGAATCTTGGAGAAGTATTGCAAGTTCTTGCCGGTTGAAATAAAATTCGGCACAGAAGAAATAGACGAGCCCGATGGTGAAGACGCAGAAGGCAAGCCTAAAACAAAAACCATTACCCAAGACAAAATCATCAATAACCCCGCACCATTGTGGGCGAAGTCGCCAAACGACTTAAAAGATGAAGACTATCTTGCCTTTTACAAAGAGCTTTATCCCTATTCTGAAGATCCCTTGTTCTGGATACACCTCAACGTTGACTATCCGTTCAATCTCACGGGCATTCTTTATTTTCCTAAGGTTAAAAATGATTTTGAAGTTCAGAAAAACAAAATACAACTTTACAGTCGTCAGGTGTTTATCACCGATGAGGTAAAAGATGTTGTGCCTGACTTCTTGATGTTGCTGCACGGTGTGTTGGATTCACCGGATATTCCGTTGAATGT
>JBBRKB010000280.1:0-5635 GCA_038218385.1 Cytophagales bacterium
CACTTGCAACATGGATATAATGCGGTCAACGCCAATGGTTCCTTCCTGAACGCCGGTAAAAAAACAATCACGCTTTAAGTAATCCAGCCGGTCTATGTCGAGTTGACTTGATACCAGCTGGTGGAAGAATTTTCGCTCGTAGCTATTTCTAAAAATTTTTAAACATAAATCGAGGGCGCCACCAAATTCTATATTTAGTTGTTGGATAAAAAGGTAGGATATGCTCTCATGTTTTACATGTGGTGAAAGGATTTCTTCCAATCCATGAGAGAAAGGGCCGTGGCCAATGTCATGCAGCAAGATGGCCATTTGAGAGGCTTCGAATTCTTGCTGATCAATTTCTACACCTTTTGTTCTTAAGTTTTCCAACACAAGACCCATTAAGTGCATGGCTCCCAAGGCATGTTGGAAACGCGTATGAACTGCGCCCGGAAAAACAAAATCGGCAAGTCCTAGCTGACGGATGTGGCGTAACCGTTGAAACCAAGGGTGCGTAATGATATCGAATATCAGCTCGGTACGTATGGAAATGAATCCGTAAACGGGATCGCTGATGATTTTCTTTTTATTCAAAGCCACAAGGGATTGAGGTAGTGGTATTCATATGATATTAACATGAATTTATCTCCTAAACTTTAAAGGGTTAACTTTAACTTTTAAACTTCAGACTTTCTACATTCAAAAAAATAATCACATGCAAAGATATAGTATTTTATGGGCCGATGATGAGATTGACTTGTTGAAACCCCATATTCTGTTTTTGGAACAACGTGGGTATGACATCACCCCCGTGAACAACGGAACAGAAGCAGTTGAACTTTCAGAGACGAAAAATTTCGATGTTGTTTTTTTAGATGAACACATGCCGGGTATGTCGGGACTTGAAGCCTTGAGTTTGATCAAGAACCACAAGCCAAGCCTACCCGTGGTGATGATCACCAAAAATGAAGAGGAACAAATTATGGAAGAAGCGATTGGCTCCAAGATCGCTGACTATTTAATAAAGCCGTTGAACCCCAGCCAGATTTTATTGTCGGTAAAAAAGATATTGGACAACAAGCGCCTGGTCATTGAGAAAACCAACCTGAGTTATCAGCAGGAGTTTCAAAAGATCAGCATGGCGTTTCAAGACAACATGAACCATGAACAATGGGCCGACATTTACAAGAAACTTTCCTATTGGGAAACGGAAATGGATTTGTCAGTGAACGATGATATGGCTGAGGTATTGGAGATGCAGAAAAATGAGGCCAACGCAAATTTTGCCAAGTTCATCATTCGCAATTATGAAAAATGGTTGAACGATGCCAACGCAGAGAAACCTTTACTCTCGCATCAACTGATGAAGAAGAAAGTGTTTCCACTGTTGGAGGAAAAGCGTCCAACGTTCATGATCCTAATTGATAATCTTCGGTATGACCAATGGAAAACGATTCAACCGGTGATCAGTGAATACTTCACCATTGATGCGGAAGAAACGTATTATTCCATTCTGCCAACAACAACGGCGTATGCGCGCAATGCTATTTTCTCCGGACAAATGCCCAGTGAGATGGCGAAAACAAATCCCAATATTTGGGTAGGAGAGGATGAAGACGAAGGGAAAAATAATTTCGAGGATGAATTTCTGGCCAAGCAACTGCGAAAAAATAATTTGAACATTAAATCTTCATACCATAAAATTAAAAACCTGGAAGAGGGAAGAAGCCTTGCTGACACGGTTAATAATTTATTTCAAAACGATTTGAATGTGATTGTTTACAATTTTGTGGACATGCTATCCCACGCACGCACAGACATGGCCATGGTGCGCGAGTTGGCACCTGATGAGTCGGCCTACCGCTCCCTCACCAAGTCATGGTTCCTTCATTCACCTTTGATTGAGATACTACGAAAGATTTCAGAAAAAAATGCACGGGTTGTCATCACTACCGACCACGGTACCATTCGCGTAAAGCGCCCGTTTAAAATTATTGGTGACCGCACCGTAAACTCTAACCTTCGCTACAAGCAAGGAAAGAACCTGGGGTATGAAGGCAATAAGGTAATGGAGGTAAGCAAACCGGAAAGACTTTTTCTTCCCAAGTTAAATGTATCCACCTCCTATGTTTTTGCGATAGAAGATCAATTTTTCGCCTATCCAAACAACTATAACTACTATGTCAATTTTTACAAAGACACCTTTCAGCATGGTGGCGTAAGTATGGAGGAAATGATAATCCCTATAATTTTCTTAACTTCGAAAAATGTATCCTGAGGGGAAGAGGAAGACGCACGATAAAGTGGTACTGAGTGATTTGAACAGACTGGCAAAAGAGCTTGTGACGTTTGCCGGAAACTGTAAAATCTGGTTGTTATGTGGAGGGATGGGTGTAGGCAAAACGACGTTGATCAAAGCCATAGGCCACGCGCTTGGGGTGATCGACACCATTCACAGTCCTACCTTTGGCATTGTGAACGAGTATAAAACGGAATCGGACGAAAGGGTTTGCCACTTTGATTTTTATAGAATAAAAAATGAACATGAAGCTTATGATATTGGTGTGGAGGATTATTTTTATTCGGGCGACTATTGTTTAATTGAATGGCCTGAAAAAATTCCTTCCCTCATTCCAGAGAAACATGTTAAGATCAATATCGAGGTTGAAGATTACGAACACAGAACGATAGCTATCGCGATTCCATGACGGAGAAGAAGAAAACAGGGTTTGAGGCCCTGGCGACCAAAACCAGTTTATATCCACAAGAGCAACTCCAAGCTGTAAAAAAGCGTAAGGGCTCTTTTTTTATTGGACTTCCAAGAGAGATTTCTTTACAAGAGAACCGTATTAGCCTAACCCCGGATGCAACAGCACTGTTGGTTAACAACGGGCATGAGATATGGGTAGAAACCAAAGCAGGTGAAGGCTCAAAATTTTCGGATCGCTTATACAGTGAGGCTGGAGCCAAAATTGTTTACTCACCACAAGAAGTTTATAAGGCCGACATCATATTAAAAATAGAACCACCTACATTAGAAGAGATAGATTTGATGCACCCCGGCCAGACATTGATTTCGGCTATTCAACTGGGACAGTTTAAGACGGAGCATTTGCAGGCGATGCTCAGAAAGAAATTAATAAATCTGGCATACGAGTTTATAGAAGATAAAGTGGGCGGCATGCCCATCATCCGGGCGATGAGCGAAATTGCCGGCAGTAGTGTGATGCCCATTGCGTCAGAATATTTAAGCACAACCAACAATGGTAAGGGTGTAATACTTGGTGGAATCACCGGTGTGCCACCTACCAAGGTGGTGATCATTGGGGCAGGAACCGTTGCAGAGTACGCAGCGCGTGCCGCTCTCGGGTTGGGTGCAAGTGTACAGATTTTTGACAACCATTTGTATAAACTAAGGCGGATAAAACATTTGCTCGGCCAGCAAATTTATACTTCTACCATTGATACGTTCACCCTTAGTGATACATTAAAGACAGCCGATGTTGTGGTTGGTGCATTGCGAGCTGAGAAAGGTAAGGCACGCCATGTTATCACAGATGAAATGGTGAGCAAGATGAAATCCGATTCACTCATCATCGATCTTTGTGTTGATCAGGGAGGATGTGTAGAGACCTCAGAGATCACAACCCTTGATAATCCGGTGTTTCGTAAGTATGATGTCATTCATTATTGCGTGCCCAACATTGCATCTCGTGTGGCACATACGGCAACAACTGCCCTCAGTAATATTTTTACACCCACCATCTTACGGGCAGCTGAAGAAGGCGGCATTGAAGAGATGATCTTCTCTCATAATTGGTTTATGAAGGGAGTTTATGCCTACAAAGGCGGCTTGACAAATGAATTTCTTGCGCGCAAGTTTGGCTTAAAATATAAAAACATTGAGCTGTTGATGGCGGCAAGGTTTTAAGGGTAAATGTTATACATTAAACTGTGCTAAAAGTATTTAGAAATCGTTAATTTGTATAAAATGATTTAAGAATATGAATATTGAGGCGAGAAAGTATCATTTAATTGAACAGATGATGCGACTTAATGAATCTCAGATCCAAAAACTTGAAAACTTTATAGGTGGAGTTTCTGAATCAGAGTTGTCTGCATCACTAGATCGTGCCCTACAACAAGTCAAAAAAGGAGAAGTAACGACACATGGTGATGTTAAGAAAAAGTATGAGAAATGGCTTTAGAAATTGTATGGTCAGATGAGGCCAACGATGGGTTAGATTATATAATTGAATATTTTGAAAAGCACTGGACAGAAAAAGAAATGAGGCTTTTTTTTATCAGACTTGAAGAGTGTCTGGATAAGATTAAAGAAGCACCACACCGACAAAAAGACTCACTAAGAAAGCCAGGTACTAAAGAATACCAACACTCTTCACAGACCACTATTTTTTACACCTTTGATGATCAAGTGGTCAATATTTTGAGACTTTGGATGAATGTAAAAAATCCGGGCAATCTATAACAGCGCGCATGATTCTGTCTGGTTTAATATTCAATCATACGTTTTTAACCGCTCCCAAAAATCTTTCAACGGCATTTTTGAATTACGGCACACGTAAATGTGCAGGTTGTTTTCGTATGGCATGCAATACCTGCTGGTGATTATCCCCATGTCTTCCACCGATTCAAACAATTTAGTTTTGTCGCCAACCTCACTGCTGAGTATGATCATCAATTTGCCAGTATAATCTCCTGGTCCCCATAGCCAATAATTATTATGCTTGCCAATACTTTTTGGTAAGTCGTACTTTGCTGCATAATAATCTACCGCTCCTGAGCGTCCGTAATTGTCTCCGAAAATAGCACACTGGGTTTGCTCTTCTTTTGATAAGGCATGATAAACTTTCGCTATACCAGCTGCCTTGTCTTCCCAGCCAAACATATCGGCATAAAATTGATGTAATTCAGAAAGTTCTTTTCCTTCTACGCTTTCGGGTTTAATGCCCAATTTTTCCGCGTATGAAATGTAGCTTTCAACCGGGAGAAGCGGAAGGGCAAGTGGCGTCAGAGCCAAGCCGACTAGCAGTAATGTAGCTGTGATGGGTGCGAGCCAACGAAGTCGTGATGACCATAGTTCGAATTGAAGTGATCCACCTATTAACACGACAGGAAAAATAGCGGCAAGGTATTCTGCTTTACTCGTGCCATTAAGTGTGAAAATAACGCCTACCGTTATGAAGATGATAAACAAAAACCGAAAGGCAGGGTTGTCTCGTTGCGTGAAAAAGTAGAGGAAGCCACACATCCAAATAGGGAATGTGATGGGATTGTTGATTAAAATTTGATCCTTCCAAAATGACCATGGGCTCAAGCCGGAATACTTACCTGAAGAAGCATTATGGATAAATTCCAAATGTGCCATATCGTGGTTCATGTTCCAGATAACATAAACGGAAAAAATACTGAGACTGATGATGCCGGTGAACCATGGCCAGCGAGTCAAAAGCATTTTTCTATGGGGCGTAATTAAAAGCGCCAACAATAGACCGGCACCAAAAAATAATGCACCTATTTTGTTGAGCGATGCAATTCCCAATACAAAGCCTAAACTTATCCAATCAACTGGCTTTTGATTTTTAAGAATCATCACCACCAGATATGCAGCGAGCGACCAAAGAAACAGGTCAAT
>JBBRKB010000281.1:0-5623 GCA_038218385.1 Cytophagales bacterium
CACGGGCGTCAAGGTTTTTAAGGTTATCAAGAACCGTATGGATTCCGGTGGCGCTATGAATGCGATTGGGAAGTATGAGTATTTTTAATCCGGGATTAAGTTCGCGTGCTGGCGCAAGATCGGTTACCGTTTGATACGTTACCAGTAAATCGTTTTGTGTAAGACTTGTCGGAACAATCACTGCTTCGCTCACCAAACAAAGTTTTTTTATTCCTTCATCAGTTGTCTTTCCCGCGCTGTCCACTATAATGTATTGTGCTTTGCTCGTCTCTCGTATTTTGGCGAGTTCATCAGCAACCTCATGATCGTTGGAGCTGAGAATCTCAAACGTCTTTTCTGATTCCTCGTCTTTGAATTGCTCCATCTTTCGCAATGTGTTCAAGGTGAAGTTGGAATCCGTTTCAATCAGCAAGACACGATGCCCCATTTCAAATAAGGTTGTGGCCAGATTGATAGCGTTTGTGGTCTTGCCTGTTCCGCCTTTGCGACTGATGAATGAGATTACCTTTGACATACTTTGTTCTTAGGTGCAAACAAATTCTAAAATAATCAAAAGATTGCTTGAAATCTTATTTTGCTGTGAAAATTTAGTGAGTTGGCTCGTTGTACAAACAGATTTCTTCTCTTGCTACATGAGATTCTATCACAAATCTCTATTTACATCAAACTTCTCAAGATAATCAGCAACTCTTCGCACCACCCTGCCTCCTAACGCACCATCCACTACGCGATGATCGTATGAATGTGACAAAAACATTTTATGGCGTATGGCTATTGCGTCTCCGTAAGGTGTGTCAATTACGGAAGGCTTTTTCTGAATAGCACCCAACGCAATGATGCCTACTTGGGGTTGAACGATAATCGGTGTACCCATCACGTTGCCAAACGATCCTACATTGGAAATGGTGAAGGTGCCTCCCGTGAGTTCATCGGGCTTGAGTTTGTTTTCACGTGCGCGCCGGGCTACATCGTTCACAATTTTTACAAGCCCTTTTAGGTTATACTGATCAGCATTTTTAATAACGGGTACAATCAAATTCCCACTGGGAAGTGCCACCGCCATGCCTATGCTAATTTCTTTTTTCTTAATGATCCTGTCGCCATCTACCTGGATGTTGATCATCGGATAATCTTTTATCGCATTGATCACGGCTTCAATGAATACGGGTGTGTACGTGAGAATGTCGCCTTCACGTTTTTGAAAATCGTGTTTTATTTTGTTTCTCCAGAATACAATGTTGGTAACATCAGCTTCAACGAAGGACGTGACATGTGCAGAGGTGCGCCTTGAATCAATCATCCGTTCGGCAATCATTTTGCGCATCCGATCCATTTCAATAATCTCATCACCACTTTCTGTTGCAAGCGGAACATGTTTCCTTATGCTACTTGTGGGTGTGGTTTTTTGTGCGGAAGAAATGGTAATGCCTAACTTTTTATTTTCAACATATTCAAGAATATCTTTTTTGGTGATGCGGCCTTCCGATCCACTGCCTGAAATGTTCTCAAGCTCTGCACCCGAGATGTTCTCTTGACGGGCAATATTTTTAACCAAGGGTGAATAAAATCTTCCGGAAGAAACGAATGTCTCCGCAAGTTCAACAGGTAAGCCATTTTGATTTACAAATTCATATTCAGGTTCATCTGATGGTCTATCAAGGGATTCAGGTATTTCATCAGCACGTTCATCAGCGGTTTCCATTTCAATAATCGCAATGGGGCTTCCTACGTTTACAACTTCTCCTTCTTTGGCAAGAATTTCTTTTAGTATGCCCGCATGTGTGGAGGGTACTTCTGTATCAACTTTATCGGTTGCTACCTCAAGGAGTGATTCGTCCTGCTCTATCACATCGCCTGGTTTTTTTAGCCAGGTGAGGATGGTTGCTTCCATGATGCTCTCGCCCATTTTCGGCATTATCAATTCCACGTTTGCCATGTTTGGTGGGTTTAAATCACGTGCAAGTTATGAGTATTTACACGTTGTGCAAAGTCACCCATACACGAACAAACAGCATTTTGAACGTGTTGCTTTTTTCCTTATAAAATTTTCTGATTTAGAAGATGACCCAATCAGATATTTTTGCGGATCATATCCAGTACAAAAGTAGATGTGAGCTTTATGTTGATCAACCGGTCTTTCGCCAGCTGAAGTTTTTTAGTAAGGGTGCGGTTGCCATCTGTAAAGGCAATCCATATGGTTCCAACAGGTTTCTCTTCCGTGGCACCACCGGGTCCGGCAATTCCACTCGTAGCTACGCCAAAGGTGGTATTGAATTTTTTACGAACGTTTGTGGCCATTTCAATAATGGTTTGCTCACTCACGGCACCGAAGTTTTGTAACGTTTGAGGATTGATGTCAAGCTCTTTCATTTTGATTTCGTATGAATACGGAATTATACTTCCCTGAAAATAATCAGAACTTCCGGGCACACTTGTGATAAGGTGGGATACATATCCACCTGTACAACTTTCAGCAATGGATAAGGTTAATTTTTTGGTACGCAACAAATCACCTACCACTACCTCTAAGGGTTCTTCGCTAAATCCAAAAATATATTCACCCGCCAGTGGTTTTATTTTTTCTACCCAGCCATCGATTTCTTTTTTGAGTTCTAATCTACTTTCGCCTATGGATGTAAGGCGCAACTTTACACCTCCCTCGCTGGGTAGGTAGGCAAGTTTAATATGTGAAGGGAGGGCATCTTCCCATGATTTTATTTTGTCGGCAAGAAAAGATTCACCTATACCTGCCGTGCGGATCAATTGATGATAGATGACGGGTGGAGAAAATAGTTGGATAAGTTTGGGGATGACGATCTCATTCATCATTCGCCTCATCTCAAATGGAACGCCTGGCATGGAAACAAAAACTTTTCCATCGCGATGAAACCACATACCGGGAGCAGTGCCCATGGCGTTGGTTATTTTTTCGCACGCCGTTGGAAGTGCAGCCTGCATTCTGTTTATCTCCGTTAACTCACGTCCACGTTGCGCGAAGAAGGCTGTCACTTCTGCCAGTGCCTCTTCATTAATTTCCAAGGGGCAACCAAAGTATTTTGCCAGACAAGGTTTCGTAAGGTCATCACTTGTTGGGCCGAGGCCACCGGTTATTAAAATAATATCGGCACGTTGTTCAGCTTCGGCAAGGGCGTTAAGTATTTCTATTTCCTGGTCACCTATGGTTGTTCTGCGAATTACTTTTATGCCGGCTTTATCAAGTTCTCCGCTTATCCAGTGGGAGTTGGTATCCAATGTTTGTCCATACAGGAGTTCGTCTCCGATGGCTAACACTTCTGCTTTTACGAGTTGCATGTAGACAGGTTAAAGGTATGCGTCATTATTGCGGAAATATCTTAAAATAAATTGACACTTGATTGGTTTATGTATGGATTGGTTTTGTGTTACCTTAGCAATCTAAACGAGCATACCATGAGACTGACTAAATTTTGTATTCTATTGACGATAGTGCTGAGCGCATGTACTTCAGCACAGATCAATCAAACGCTGGGTGATGTGAACAAAGCATTAGGTTCGGACCAACCCTTAACAACAACCGAAGTAGCCAGCGGATTAAAAGAAGCGTTGATCAAAGGCATATCGAATGGTTCTGACTTGGCCTCTCAACTCGATGGTTATTTTAAAAACCCGGAAATAAAAATCCCTTTCCCACCTGATGTTAAAAAAGTAGAAGATAAACTTCGTCAGATCGGCTTGGGAGGTGAGGTTGATAAATTTGTGATGACTTTAAACCGTGGCGCTGAAGATGCAGCGAAAGAGGCCAAGCCGATTTTTATTGCAGCTATTAAATCCATGACTATTGAAGATGCTTGGGGAATATTGAAAGGACAAGATAATGCAGCGACACAATATTTGCAGCGCACAACGTCTGCGTTATTAAAAGACAAATTCAAACCAGTAATTCAAAACTCTCTTGACAAAGTAAGCGCTACAAAATATTACGGAGACATTGTATCGAAATACAACAGCATTCCTTTTGTAGAGAAAGTTAATCCCGACTTGAACGACTATGCCACCGACATGGCAATACACGGATTATTTGTGATGATAGCAAAAGAAGAAAAAAACATCCGACAAGATCCTCTCGCGCGCACAACAGAGTTGTTGAAGAAGGTGTTTGGGTATAATAAGTAAATGGCCATCTCAAAAAGGACAGATGTCAAAAATTGAACAGATGCGATTAAAATAAAAAAATAAACAATGGGATTATTTAACAAATTACTCGGAAACGCAAGTGAGGTATCTGCAGAAAAACTCAATGAACTATATGGTCGATTGCTTATTGAGAATGAGCAAATAGAACTTGGTTTTAAACTCTTGCGCGATACATTTATGTTTACCAACAAGCGTTTGATTTTAATTGATGTTCAGGGTTTGACAGGAAGTAAGACGGAATACAAGTCAATGCCTTATAAAAACATTACCCGGTTTTCTCTAGAAACTGCTGGGACTTTTGATTTAGATGCTGAATTAAAAATCTGGATATCGAGTGAAAGCATTCCGTCAATCAGCAAGAAGTTTAATAAAACGATTGATGTGTATGAAGTTCAAAAATATTTAGCAGAGAAGGTTATTTGATTTTTGCTTGCTATAAAGTTCATGGTATTGCTAGAAATGAATTGGGTTCAGTTGATTACAACAGTTAATCTTTCTTCTCCACCAAGACCTTCACCAAAAAAGCACCCAACGAACTTTCAACAGCTGGAAATTTTCCGGGGCGAAACGATTGGCTTTGTGTAGTGCGCTTTACCACTACTTCTTTTGTGAAACCGTGAATGGAAAAGTAGCCGGGCAGTTGGTTAGGTTTCCACTTTACCCACATGGTAGTGCCGGCCAATGTTCCTTTTTTTAGTTTCACTTGCTCGCCTTCTTTTAAGGTGTATTTAAAGTAGGTGCCGTTCTTTACCGTTTTGCCAGCACCATTACATTCAAATGAATAGTACGCAGGTGTGTCATATTTCTCTCCACCGAAAACATAAAATACATTCTTGTCGGTCAGCTCCCAATTTTTTTGAATAGCGGTCTCATCCAGAAAGTAAGCATCGATAAGGGTGTGGTTATAATCTTCTGAAATACTTTTTAATCGAAAGGCATTGGCCCCTGCGTTACGAGCTGCCGACTCGGCAACTTTAAATATCTTTTCTAAAGAAGGTTTGGGTTCAGAGACAATTTCATAAGAAGCGACAAAAGTTAGCTTTGTTGTGTCTAAGTCATCCTCCATAATGTAAAAGGACTCTTTTGATTTTATCTTAGAAAGATGCTGCGATGTCGATGAAAGAGTGCGCAACTCTTGCGCAAAAGCTGTGCAACTTATCAATGTGATGGCGAGGGAAAGAAATAGTTTGCTCATGTGGTTTCTTTGAAGGCTGAAAAGTAGGATTTAATCTCTGGGTTCTCAACTCCATTGCCTGCCGCTGATAAAATTTATCGAGTACATCTCTTATTATACTATATAAATCGATTGAAATTTCTTAAAATGCCAATTCAAAACCTTACCTATGATCTGGAAACTACTAGTTATTGCAGCCATCGTGCTTGTTATTGCTTGCTTTGCGTTTGTCTTTGTGCCGGGAGGCGATGCGCCTTCACTGTTTTCATTGCCTTA
>JBBRKB010000282.1:0-5622 GCA_038218385.1 Cytophagales bacterium
CAACAAGTGTCTTACAGTTCCGGAAATTCATTACAAACCACAAGCATACTAAACTGGGTATTTGTAACGAGAGATTTCGAAATATTTTCTTCTAAGGAAAATGACAGTCCAACTAATTTTGCAGCGATACTAGTGATCGATTTTTTCATGAATTCATTTGACTAGGTGAAGGGATCAACTTCATCACCGCCACCTGGATGCGAAGGGTCAGGGACTGTTGGTTTAACTGAATCATCTGTGCATGCGGTTATCGTCATTGAACTTACAAACGCGATGAGGAGAACATAAAGTAACTTTTTCAGAAAATTTAGATTTAGGTTTTTAAATAATTTTCTGATTACATTGTAATCCAAAAGTGCAGGAACTGTTTTGAATTGTTTCTGTATTGAAATTTCAAAAATTACCTGTGTACGTTATCTTTTTTCGAACTTCCGTTTCCCTTGCTTTGGCCCTATTTGTTGTGTGTGTAGCATCTCGCGTGCATGCTCAGAGTAGGGAGGATTCACTATTAAATATTTTGGAGCATACCGATAAAAAAAACCAAATTGAAGTTCTCTATGAGCTAGTAAAAGTTACTATTGGTAGTGATGACAAGAAGGCGTATACGTATGCGCTGGAGGGTTATGATTTATCTGAGTCTGTCGGTGATAGTTTGATGATGGTGAAAACGGGTAGGGCGGTAGGTACCATTAAAGTGAGATTTGGACAATTGGATGAGGCAATTGTTTTTTTTACAAAATGTCTTTCAATAGCAAGACGAAATACGTTGGGTGAACAAGAAAAATTCTTGCTCAATAATCTGGCAATAGCCTACACCTACAAATCAAATTATGACAAAGCACTGGATTATAATTTTCAATCGTTGATCATACGCGAAGAAGAGGGTGATAAATTGGAGATCAGTATTTCGTGTACCAACATAGGATTGGTATATTATAAATTGGGCGATGCTCTTAAAGCGTTATTCTATTTTAACCGCGCACTGGAGTTGCGAAATGAAATAAAGAATAGTAACAGCTTGGATAGACTATTGATCAACATTGGGCTATGTTATGCAGACCTTAATAAAGATCAACAAGCCATTGAATCAATTGAGCAAGGATTTAAATTGGGCAGTGAAGTGACGAGTGCGCAGATATTTACGGAAGGCCATTTTGCATTAGCTCAAGTTTATTTGAATGTAAATGATTACGAGCGATCCGAACAACACTTCAGAAAATCATTTGAGATAGCAAAGAAGATTGGCAATAGTCGGTTTATGGCCGAGAGCTTGATGGGGATCGGCTCTGTAAACCTGAAACAGAATAAAAGAGGTGAGGCATTTGAACGATTGACACAGGCTGAGGCTATGTTGGATACCTTGGACTATGGAACGGTTAAGACCAGCCTCTACAGAAAATTTGCAACCTATTATACACATATAGGTGATTTAGAAGGGACAGCAAGGTATCAAAACATGTACATTGAGTTGCGCGACAGTATTATGAATGATGAGCTGATCCGTAATTTGGCAAAAGTGCAAACGAATTTCGAAGAGCGAGAAAACCTGGCCATCATTGCCGTGAAGGACGAAGCGCTCGAAAAACAAAAACGTTTTAATTTAGCCATCATCGCGATAGTATTTTTAGCCGGGTTATTGGTATTTGTTTTATATAACAGTAACCTGAATCGAAAAAGAGTAAACCAGGCTTTATCAATCGCCAACGTAACCATTGAGGATCAGAACAAGCAATTGACATCATTGAATAAAAACCTGGAACGAATGGTGGATGCAAGAACAGGGCAACTTAAGGGTGCGAACGAGGCTTTGAAACGTGTGAATGATGAGTTGGATAATTTTATTTATAAAACCAGCCACGATATACGGGGGCCGTTAGCTACTTTGAAGGGTATGTGTAACGTGGCCATCATGGATGTTAAAGATCCACAGGCCTTGGAATATTTTAATAAACTGGATGCTACAGCTGAGAAGTTAAACTCCATATTAACGAGGTTGTTGATCATAAATCAAATCAACAATTCATCGGCTAAACAAGAGTTAATAAATTTTGAAGAGCTTGTAGAGGATGTTTTGGTGACACACCGAAAGCGCGGCCTTCCAGATAATCTCCTCTTTAAAAGGGAAATCGATAGCGATATTTTTTTCTATTCTGATAAAGGGCTTATTCGGATCATTCTTGAAAACCTCATCGATAATGCTATTAAGTTTTACAACGATTCAGTTCGAATAGATCCCTTTGTTGAGGTACGAATAAAGGATGAATCCCCTAATCTGGTTATACGTGTTGTTGATAATGGAATAGGAATAGACAAGGCGAACCCTGAAACGCTCTTTCAAATGTTTTCGCGTGCATCCGAACGATCAGACACGGGAGGCATTGGGCTTTATTTAACAAAAACAGCAGCGGAAAAGATAGGCGGTCGAATTGATTTTGGCACCACAGCTGAGGGCTACACGGAATTTTCTGTGAAATTCGTAGTTGGCTCTTCCCATTTGCGTGGGGAAGTAATGGCCTGACATTTTTTTTACTTCCCGTCAATTGTCATCTTTGCACCTGATTTTTGATAAGCAAATGAAGACGTTTAAGCGATACACCATCACATCCGCATTGCCCTATGCAAATGGCCCTTTACATATTGGCCACATTGCGGGAGCCTACTTGCCTGCTGATATCTATGTTCGATTTCTGCGCCTCCAGGGCAAAGATGTTATCTACGTTGGTGGGTCTGACGAAAATGGTGTGGCCATTACCATCGGCTCCAAAAAGGAAGGGAAAAGTCCGCAAGAGTTTGTGGACAAGTATCATACATTGATGAAAAAAGCATTTGAAGATTTCGGAATTACGTTTGATATTTATTCGCGCACTTCCAATCCTATTCATTACAAAACAGCACAGGAGTTTTTCACCACTATTCATGACAAAGGAATATTTGAAGAAGAAACTTCTGATCAATACTTTGATGAGCAAGAGGGAATATTTCTGGCTGACCGCTACATTATTGGTACATGTCCTAATTGTAAAAACGAAAATGCCTATGGCGATCAGTGTGAGCATTGTGGGAAAAGTTTGAGCCCTCGTGATTTAATCAATCCACGATCAACCATTTCTGGAAATAATCCTGTGCTTAAACCAACACGTCACTGGTATTTTCCATTGAACAAGTATGAAGATTGGTTGAAACAATGGTTGCTCATCGAACATAAAGAAGACTGGAAGACCAATGTATATGGTCAATGTAAGTCATGGATTGAGCAAGGTCTGCATCCCCGCTCCATTACACGTGATCTGGATTGGGGTATCCCTGTACCTTTAAAGAATGCTGACGGCAAAGTGCTATATGTTTGGTTTGATGCGCCCATCGGATACATCTCGGCCACTAAAGAATTGCGACCCAATGATTGGGAAAAATATTGGAAAGACGAAGACACACGGTTGATTCATTTTATTGGTAAGGATAACATTGTTTTTCATTGCATTATTTTTCCTTCGATACTGAAAGCAGCAGGTGATTATATTCTTCCGGACAATGTACCTGCGAATGAATTTTTGAATTTGGAAGGAAGTAAACTTTCAACATCCAGGAATCACGCCGTTTGGCTTCATGAATACCTGGAGGATTTTCCTGGCAGAAGAGATGAGTTACGCTATGTGTTAACATCCATTTCACCCGAAACAAAAGATTCTGATTTTACCTGGAAGGACTATCAGCAGAAAGTGAACAGCGAGATGGTCTCTATCCTGGGGAATTTTGTAAATCGTGTAATGGTACTCACATGGAAGTACTTCAACGGTGTAGTGCCGGCAGATCATGAGCTGGCAGACACAACGGATAAACGAAAGCACGTGTTGGAATCGTATTCACGCACACATGCTGACCTCGATAAATCAATAGATGAAATGATCAAGGCTATCGAGACGTTTCGTTTTCGTGAGGCACAATTTCAAATGTTGAACCTTGCACGACTGGGAAATAAATTTCTTGCTGAAACTGAACCCTGGAAACTGGCGAAGGAAGACATGGAAGCCGTGGCTTGTATCATGAATTATGCACTGACTATAGTGGGAAATATCGCCATCGCGATTGAGCCTTTTCTTCCCGATGGATCTGCAAACATCTATAAGCAGTTGAACGGGGAGCAGTTTAAATCAACGTGGTCATCTTTGTGGACAATTGGAAAACTCATCACAACGGTTACACCAGGCCATCAACTAAATCCAGCAGAGTTATTATATAAGAATGTGGAAGATGAGGAGGTGCAAAAGCAAATTGATAAACTCAGGAAAATAAAAGAAGAAAATAGGCCTTCTCCAGCAGTCGTTGTGGCTCCCTTAAAATCATCTATTGTGTTTGATGATTTTGCCAAACTCGATATTCGCATTGGTACTATCACATCAGCAGAGAAGATGGAGAAGTCGAATAAGTTGTTGAAATTAAAAGTAGATTCTGGATTGGATGAGCGCACTATCTTAAGTGGTATTGCTCAACATTTTTCACCCGAAGAACTCATTGGCAAACAGGTGACATTCATCGCCAACCTGGAGCCTCGAAAAATGATGGGCATTGAATCACAAGGAATGATTTTGATGGCGGATGATGGTCATGGTAAACTGCGGTTGATTCAACCATCAGAGGGTGTACTGCCAGGGGCGCAAGTTAATTAGTATGTAACCGGAAGCATTCATTAAATGATTCCGGTTACGTTATCTTTTAGTTCATAAATATTTCCCCATTTTCTCTTCCCAATCTATATCTTGATCTTTTTTGATGTGGAGTTTGATGGTAACGACCAACTCGTCAGCACCATGATTGAGGCAAGCTTCTTGCGCTTTTTTCGCTACGTGCCAGACTTCGTCATACGTACCAACAATAACGGTCTCCATAGGTCCTACATAATATTTTAATCCTGATTGGGCGATTACGTCTATCGCTTTGTCTATTACCGTATAGGGATGTTCGATTGTTCGCAAGGGAACGATTTGTATCGCAAGGTGGATAAGGTTTTGCTTCATGTTAAAATTTTTAGGTGTTGTACTGACTCATGGTTCGTGCAATGCCAGCGGTGCAAAAGGAAAGCGTCATTTCAAGCGCTTTGTCAATGAAGGCTGGTAATTGATCAAACTCTTCTTTTTCAAAACGGCTTAAGACATAGTCGGCCTGCTGACCTTTGTGAAAATTGTCCCCAACACCAAATCGCAGGCGAGGATAGTCTTGTCCATTTAGCAACAGTTCGATATTCTTCAGGCCATTGTGACCTGCCGAGCTTCCCTTATGTCGCATGCGTAAACTTCCAAACGGCAGTGCCACATCATCAACAATAACGAGTAGGTTTTCTTTAGGGATTTTCAATTCATTCAACCAGTAGGTTATAGCCTTACCACTAAGGTTCATGAATGTAGTAGGTTTGATCAGGTGGAGTGTTTTTCCTTTGTATTTTATTTCTGCTTTGTCGGCAAGTCGCGACAAGGTGAACTCTCCGCTATATTGATCGGCCAGTTGATCAAGCACCAGAAATCCTATGTTGTGCCGGGTCAACTCATATTCGTATCCTTTGTTGCCAAGGCCTGCTATCAGAAATTTCATCTGTTAATAATTATTTTATAAATGTTCAGATAGAGTATG
>JBBRKB010000283.1:0-5592 GCA_038218385.1 Cytophagales bacterium
TGATCTTTTAGCGTAAGCATCTTCGCTATGTCGAGACCGCCTTTACCAAACTCAGTGCTTTCTTTTTTGGTCATGTCCATATCTTTCAAATGCCATAAAGGAAAGCGCCCTTCGTAACGTGTGAAATAATCAACTGGATCTTTGCCCGCGACAACTACCCAGCCGAGATCAAGTTCCATGTATACAAGGTCAGGTTGACAATTGTCAAGCAGCACATCATACAATACACTTCCGTTTTCTGATTCAAACTCATAGGCATGATTGTGATAGCCGAATTTCAAATTCATTTTCTTGCATTGCTCGCCAGCCTGATTAAAAGCATCTGCTGTGGCTTTGTAGTTGTCGACTGTTTGTCCTTCCGTTGGCATGCTTGAACAGATAACATATTCCTGTCCTGCTTCCACTACTTCTTCCATTGTCTTTTGAAAATTTTCATCGAGGTGTACATGACCACTACGAAGAGTCATGCCCAGGTCGGAGCATGCAGTTTTCATTTCTTTGGGAGACAAGCCGTAATAATGCCCTTTATCACTTCGGGCGCTTTCTATTTGTTTTATTCCGATCTCAGAAATTTTCTTCAGCGTTGCTATCGGATCCTCAGCCATTTCTTTTCGAAATGTGTAAAGCTGAACGCCATAGTTCCCGTCTTTCGTTGATGTTGAACAAGCGGGTAATAACATCGTGCCTGCTGCGATAGCACTGGCTTGCAATATGAATTCTCTTCGTGTTGTCATTGGTTTTTGGTTTTATAGGTAATAGGTGCGAATGAAAGAATTTTAAACGACATGTCTATTAAGAGATTGGCCAAATGGATGAATGATGAGATAAATGGTGAAGGTTAGGTATTGGGTTTTCGTTCAAAAAATTATGAACCAAGGCTACTCCTTTATCTTTGTGTAAAATCAATGTAGCTAGACAACACACCATCATCATTTGATTCAATTCCCGATTTCCATCAAATGTGACATAATAGCATTGAAGAACCTCATATTGAAAGCTCTCAATAAATACAGATATCAGACCCTCTCAGAATTCTTTATCACCAAACTCACTTTTTGTGAATTTTAATTTTGGCTTCAGGCTATTAAGTTGGTAGGTGAGATTTATCATTATAATGTCAACTTCATGTTTGTAGTTGGTCGTTGTGTAAAATCCAGGCTGACTTAAATTGGTTCTGCTCCAGGTTGCAATGCGTTGCTCGTTGGATGGAATTAGCCCCATGCTGATATTTTGCCACTGAAGGGTACTTACCAGTCTTCCCTTTAAGAAACTTTTTTTGATACTCATGTGGGGTGAGATAAGTTGAGAGTCTTCACCTTGTGCAGTGGCTTTTCGCGATTGATAGTTAAGGGATACTTGCACGCTCATAGTGGGTATTACTTGTGCTGTAGCGTTTACATTTAAAGTATAAGAAAAACTATGCGCATCAACCGGGATTTTGGTATCGAACAATTCTCCTTTGATCGAATAATTATAAAAGTTGGCGGATGTATACAACGAGAACCAGTCTGTAATTTTGAGATCAGATACAAGCTCAAGGCCTATTGCTTGTGCCGTGCCGGCATTGGTATAGATGCGGTTGAGAATCGTGTCATTATAAATTGTATTTACGCGATTGATTACATTTTTTATGTTTTGATAATAAAGTGTTGCAGACAAAGTATTTTTCTCACCTGTATTAACCACACCCAATTCAAACACATCAATGAACTCGGGAAGTAGATTTGCGTCACCTTGCTCTAGTGTCTCCGAATGTTCACGTTCAGGAAAGGGATTCATCTTAAAGGTAGTCGTGCGTTCGATCCTTCTGTTATAAGCTGCTTTTAATCGCGTGTTATCGGTTGTGTAGTAACCAAAGTTGATGGCAGGAAAGAGAGGATTGATAATGTATGGATCAGGGCTGTCTCCTTTTGCAAGGTTAAGCACACGTTTAGCATATTCATATCGAAGACCTACATCGTATGTCAACTTATCTTTTGAACCAGAGAGTTGTGAATAGACTGAGTGAATTTGCCTCTGCAGATCAAGACTGTTTGTAAACAGGGGATCCATTTCAAATTCTTTGGTTGACTCGTTTCGCACTTCGTAAATAAAATCGCCAGTGTGAATTAGATACCTATATTGATAGCCCATTTCAACTTTGCCCAATTTCGTTGGAATTGAATAGTCAAAGTTAAATCGAAATCCGTGCAATGGGTTTTGGTTATCGTTTCGGGTGTATTGCAAGGTGTCGGTTGTGTTGGGCTGTCGGTAGTCTACATTAATGTTTTCAGTGGGGCCGCCCAGCTCAGTATACTCATACAACGTACTTGCACTGAGTGTTGATTTATTTTTGAATTGATGAGCATAGTCAATACTGCCGATTGAGAAATCCCCCAAACGTTTCACAAGATTGTAATTGAAATATTCAAATGAGCTGACGGGAGCCTCTGTGCTGGCGATTGATTTTTCGTTGTTGTAATAATGAATGTTTGCTATTCTGTATTGTGTGCGTTTGCCAGTATACGCACTCATGTTGACCACGTTTTTATTTTCAGCATCGCTGTAACTGATAGCAGCCCGCAGGGATTGATTGTAGCGATCGAAGCTTCTTTCACCAACGGAAGGAAATTGTGTTAACGTATCGTTTATAGTAGTGTTGACATTACCAACTCTTTGGCCCGACATATCATTGCGTGTGTAGGCACCACCGAGAGAAAATTCCCAGTTATTCTTTTTGTAGTTGAGGGTAAGGTCGGCCCCATATCTTTTCTGGCCTTCTTCATTGTCGTAGTTTTGAATGGCAGGTAAACCCACTTGTGTGTTGATGACTGCGAAGAAGCCATCATCCATTCCTCTTTTGGTTTTAATATTTAGGATACCGGCTTTACCATCTGCATCGTACTTTGCGGAAGGTGTTGTGATTACCTCTATATCCGTAATTGAATTAGCCGGAATTTGCCCAAGCACCAGAGCAGGATCTCCCTGAATGGGTTTACCATTAAGTAAAACAATGAACCCTCCGCCACGCATACTAATGGTACCTTCTGCATTCACCGTGATTGAGGGTAAGTTTCTGATTACATCAGTTGCCGTACCCCCTTGTGCACTTTGGAATTGTTTACTATCATACACTTGCCTGTCAATCTGGTGTACAACGTTAGAGCGCTCGCCCCTCACTTCAACTTCATTTAGGTAGGATGCATTTATCTGTAAAGCAATGTCACCAAGCTCCTTATTGCCAATGATCGCGAGGTTGTTGATCTGTTTTTTATCGTAACCTACGTAATAGATTTGAACCGTATAGTTTCCTTTTTTTGCAGAAAGTGAGAAGGAACCGTTTTCCAATGAGGTGACTGAAGTGACAACTACGGAGTCAGTATTTAATAATGCTATGCTGGCGTAGGGTAGAGGTTCCTGGGATTGAGCATCAACAACTTTTCCTGTTATTTGTTGAGCGTAACTGTTTAATGTAAAAAGGCAAGTAATCGATACTATACAGAAGTTTTTGAGCATGAATATTCCATTTGATCCGACAAAGATATCTCGTAGAAGATAATTGGCAAACCGCTTGTCAATTTTTGAAATGGAGATACATCGGCAATGGTAAATCACTACCATCGTGAATATTTACTCAATAAGATTTACTCCTTCAGATTTAGCTGCTAATTTTATAGCTTGTAAATGGTAATCTACCAGATCCTTCGAGGCATATCCATTTGTCGTCTTGATCAAATTATAAAACGATTGCAGGTCAAAATCGTATAATGGGTTTTCGATCTCCTTCATCACCGCTTCAATATTTGCAAGTCCTCTAGTGTGAAATGCTTTCATGTATAAGGTGACGTTCTTTCGTATTACTTTGAAAAGAAGCTCATTGCTCCATTCTGAAAATTCAACATTATTATCGCACATATCAGAGAACGTTCCTAAGAATTCGATTATGCCTGATTCGGTCAGACTATTAAGATTTTGATCTATCTTCTTTAATGTTTCAATATTACAGGGTGTTCTTTTCGGGATTGAATCTAGTGTATGATTAATCGTCACAAGAATTGTTTTTGAATGGCATTTGAAAGCGAGTAACAACAGGATGATTGCAATTAGATTCTTCATGGGAATATTAATCTGTAAGTGAGATTAAATAAAAAAATGTACTACTACCAACATTGATGCACCAAACCTTTTATTTTGTTTTCATAAACCTTTCTCACAGCATCCATCTGTTCTTTCGAGATTGCGGGCTCGTCCAATGCATTCAAGTTTTGTGTTGCCTGCTCTGGTCGTGAAGCGCCGGGGATAATGGTGCTCACTTCATCAAACATAAGTATCCATCGCAAAGCAACAGCCGCAAGGTTCGGTTGATCTGGGAATATTTTCTTTAACTCTTCAACTGCGGCAAGACCAGTCTCATAATCAATTCCTGAAAACGTTTCACCTTTATCAAACTTTTCACCATTACGGTTGAAGTTACGATGATCACCTTCTGTGAATGTTGTCTGAGATGTGTACTTTCCTGTAAGCAATCCGCTGGCGAGTGGCACGCGAACAATGATGCCTACATTTTTCTTTTTAGCTTCTTTAAAAAATAATTCTGCCGGTCGTTGCCGAAACATGTTGAAGATGATCTGAATTGTAGTTACGTTGGGAAACTCAATTGCTTTTAAGGCTTCTTCAATCTTCTCTACGCTTACACCCATGTTCAGAATTTTTCCTTCGTCTTTCAAACGATCAAAGAGTTCAAATATCTCAGGGCGATAATACACTTCTGTGGGAGGACAATGCAATTGAATAAGATCCAACGTATCCAGCTTCATGTTTTTCAAACTAGCTTCAATAAACTTGCGCAATACATTGGGTTGATACGCTTGATTGTTGTGTGGGTTTAATTGCCGCCCACATTTAGTAGCAACATAGATACGTTCCGATCGGGAACGCACAAAGTTACCGACTGCTTTTTCGCTTTCACCATCGCCATACACATCAGCCGTGTCAATGAAATTTATTCCGGCGTCAACAGCATTGTTCAAGATGCGGTTTGCATTATGGTGACTGAATTCTTCGCCCCATTTACCACCTACCTGCCATGTGCCCAAGCTTATTTCTGAAATAGTAAAACCGGTCTTGCCAAGTTGTCTGAAATTCATGCTGTTTATCTATTCAATTTGAGATTGAAAAATAGAGAAAACGGTTTGTGGATGCAAATGCAAACTCATTGCAAGTGAGCAAAACTCCGGAACAAAAAGTTGAATGACAGCTCTCGTGGAGACCGTCATCCAGAGTGGTGGTTTGTGGGATGGGATGTGCGAGCGAAGGATCCTCTGGCTACAACGTGTCCAAGTTGAGCCGTATGAATCTTGTAGCGGAAACAGATTCTCAAAAACATGTACGCGTTCTTTTGCATTTCATAGATTAGGGATTGCCTGCCTGGCCTTTGGCGAACCGGTGGGCAGGCCACGTCAGCATGTCCCGACAAGTCGGGACGCTTCCTCGCAATGAACTGTGTTTAAAAACAAACTTTCATGCACAAAAATCTTGGCACAATTGATTTTATCAACGGGTATATACATCTGTCAATAAAGAGATAAATGAGTTTTTAAAGCCATAGGGCTT
>JBBRKB010000284.1:0-5560 GCA_038218385.1 Cytophagales bacterium
ACATTTAACTCTTGCCTCCTGAATCTTTACCACAGTGGCAACGAAGGAATGGCTTGGCATAGCGATGGGGAAAAGGATCTGAAAAAGAATGGAGCAATCGCTTCCTTGAGTTTTGGAGCCGAACGAAAATTTGCTTTTAAACATAAAGAAACTAAAGAAAAAGTTGAATTGATTTTAGAGCACGGCAGTTTACTGGTGATGAAAGATAAGACCCAAAGCAATTGGTTGCATCGATTACCTCCAACAAAATTAATCACGAGGCCGAGAGTGAATCTGACTTTTAGAACGATTGAAAATTGAAAAAATAAAAGAAGTGAGGCTGGCAATGAAATGTAAGTGGTGCAAGATTGATTGACACAAGATATCAAGCACTCAATTCTTCTTCACTTCAGCGCCTTATTCAAATTCTCTAAAATAATCCGCGACCAGATTTTATAACCATCCAGGTTAAGATGCAGTTGATCGTCACGAAACAGGTTGGCGTTTGGTTTTCCATCGGCACCCAGAAAAGCGTCTGCTGTTTCAATGTAAAATAGATTGGGATCTGTGGCGCTATAGGATTTTATTAAGTTGTTGACTTCGGTTGTTTTGTCCCACACTTTCCACCGTGAGTTGGTAGGTGTTATTTGAATGAAGAAGATTTTTTCATTAGGAAGTTTCTTTCGTGTTTGCTTGACGACATATTGGTAGAGGTTCAATACTTCTTTTGGTTCTTTATCGTTGTTGCCGCCGGTAATGTCATTAGCAACAAAAACAACAACGGCTTGTGGGTTGTGCGGATAAATGATGCGCTTAGCGTAAACAGCAAGGTCATCAAAATGTGCGCCACCATAGCCGCGCTGAATAACTTCGTAGGGTTTCAAGTCTTCATGGATGTTGTCCCACAAGCGGATGCTTGAGCTACCTGTAAAGAGGATGGCATTTTGCGGATCGGGTTGCTCAGCATCAAGTTTTTCAAAGGCCTTAATATCTTTCTCCCATGCTAATACATCTTTGTCCTTCTGATATTTTTTGATAGGAGAGCAAGATGCTAACGCAAATAATGCGATATAGAAAATTGAACGCTGAATTCCTTTCATGCAGAATTTTAAATTATAGTTGGGATAATATTTTTAGATAGGATTATGAAGCAGTGTTAAAAATAATCATTTCGATACTTCTACTTTATTCTTCGGAGGATTGATCATGATGTGTGCGCGGTGCGTTCCGGGATCCATTATCCACGGCATACCGGGTGCATCAGGTTTTAAAGGCAACCCTGTACTTTCAGCTGTAGCGTATGAGATGTAGATGACGTAGCGAAGATAGCCGTTGCTTACGTCTCCTGTGGTTCTATTGTAATCTTCATCGGGTGCAGAGAATACATAAAGTGTTGAAGGTTGTGTTGGCATTTTCAACTTCCCATCTTTGACTTCTTTTTCGCGCATGTCAAAAATTTCCTGAAATGATTTTCCGTCTTTTTTTAAAGCTCGTCCTCGCGCCATAAAGGGTTCAAGATTTTCGTGATAGCACGATACATTCAATCCTTTTTGTGTGGGATCATCACCTAAGCAGATCATTCCGTTGGTTCCCTTTCGCAGTGTAACCATTTCCAGCTTTTCGTTGTATCCATAGATGGTGCTGGAATCACGAAGATCTTCCGGAGCCGCCAGCACGGCAACTTTCATTTGAATTTCTTTGGAAGGTGTTTGCGCCATGCAGTTGATGGAGATCAAACAAGCAGAGAATAAAAATAAGGCTAGAGATTTCATATGTATATAGTTTAAAAGCTGCGAGTTGTGAGATGGGTGTGATGTAGATGTACATGCAATATAAGGGATACAGCTTACATCTGCGACTGGGAATATGTGAGCGGCTAAACGGATTTCGAACCTAAGGCCCAGCAAATAGTAAGTTTTGGATGGGTTGATCGCCTTCATTTTAAAATGACTATTTTGCAGACTTTATTGGAGTACATTGATAAACCTTACCTTTTTAGACTTTGACATTTGACGAATTTGATTTCGATGAGCGCCTGCTTGACGGATTATCAGCCATGGGTTATAAATCACCCACACCCATTCAGGAACGAACGATCCCTGCTATTATTAAAGGCCATGACCTCATCGCCTGTGCCCAGACAGGCACTGGTAAAACGGCCGCTTATATATTGCCGATACTAAGTAAGATCGCGGAGCGTGAGAATGGACATTTGAATACACTTATCCTTGCACCTACGCGCGAACTGGCCCAGCAAATCGATCAACAGATCGAAGGGTTTGCTTATTTCTTAGGCATCAGTTCCATTCCCATTTATGGTGGTGGCGATGGTGCCGCATGGGAGCAGCAGAAACGTGCCTTGCTAGAAGGAGCCAATATTATAATAGCCACACCCGGCAGGTTGATTGCGCTGCTGGCAGGAGGGACCATCAACCTTGAAAATCTTGAACACCTGGTGTTGGATGAAGCCGACCGCATGCTCGACATGGGTTTTCATGATGACATTGTAAAAATTATAAAGTCGTTGCCGAGCCACAGACAGACGCTTCTGTTTTCAGCTACCATGCCTCCGAAGATCAGGGCGCTGGCAAAAAAGATTTTGCGTGAGCCGGAAGAAATAAACATTGCCATATCGAAACCTGCGGAAGGTATAGTGCAGCAGGCATACCTTACCTATGATAATCAGAAAATTGAACTGACTAGAAAGCTGATCTTGGAAGGCGATTTTTCTACTGCTATTATTTTTGCCTCTACAAAGGAGAGTGTAAAAAAGCTGGAAGGCACACTCATCCGCGCAGGACTAAAGATAAAAGCATTCCATTCAGATCTTGAACAAGCGGAGCGTGAAGAAATCATGCGCCAGTTTAAAAGTAAAAAAATACCCATCTTGATTGGTACCGATATTTTATCGAGAGGTATTGATGTGGAAGGCATAAGCCTGGTAGTGAACTACGATGTGCCGGGCGATCCTGAAGATTATATTCACCGCATTGGTAGGACAGCCCGTGCAGAGAGAAAAGGTACTGCGATCACCTACATTAATGAAAACGATCAACGAAAGTTTTCGCGTATCGAGCAGATGATAGGGAAGGAGATTGATAAAATGCCTCTGCCTGCAGAATTAGGAGACGGACCAGCATACCAACCCCAGATGCGAAGGGACTCACCACCGAAAAAAGGAGGAAGTCAACCGTGGAAAAAAAGAAGAGGACCAAGGACTGGGAGGTAGGCTACCCCGATACCATTTTATTTTTTTATAAATGGATATTAGAATTGAAAATTACTTACCTATTCATCTTGTAACATTGGGTGTAGGTATCATCTTGATTGGAATATTTTACCTAACAACAAATATTTTCATAGGGCTTGGTCTGGCTCTGGAGGGATTACATTCTAAATAACACTAAACTATTCTTCAACTGCCTGCATCTGGTAATGGTTCAAGGGTATGATTTAAGGTCAGACTCTTAAATAAAATAAGTTAATAAAGTAATTTGCAGCGCACTCCCAACGTTACCCTCTAAATTCAAAACCTATGCGAACCCTCTTCTCACTCTGTGCACTCCTGTGTTTTGCAGAATGCTACTCCCAAAAGTTTACCATCAGTGGCCACGTAAAAGATGCTGAAACAGGCGAGAGTCTTATTGGCGCCACCATTACAGAAATTAAAACCTTGCAAGGAAATGTTGCTAATACCCATGGCTTCTACAGTCTTACGCTTCCGCGCGATTCTGTTGCATTAATGTATAGCTATGTTGGCTACACCCGAAAAATTGTAGCCCTGTTTTTATCCCGCGATACGGTGATCAACATGACGTTGCAAAGCGCTATGCTGGATGAAGTAGTCGTGAACACTTCGCGCGCGGATGCTATTCATGAATCCACCAGGATGAGTAACTTTTCAATTCCTATTGAACAAATAAAAAGTCTTCCTGCCTTTCTTGGCGAGACTGACATCCTTAAAGTATTACAACTCATGCCGGGAGTACAGTCAGGCAATGAAGGATCTACTGGTCTGTATGTCCGTGGTGGTGGGCCTGACCAAAATCTATTGTTGTTGGATGGTGTACCCGTTTACAACGCATCACATTTGTTTGGCTTCTTTTCAGTCTTCAATGCTGATGCCATCAACCATGTTGAACTTACCAAAGGTGGTTTCCCGGCACGGTATGGAGGCCGGCTTTCTTCCGTCATCGATATCAATATGAAAGAAGGTGATATGAAAAAAATAAAGGGAGAAGGTGCCATCGGCATCATCTCTTCCAAGCTTACGTTGGAAGGCCCAATAGTAAAAGATAAGACGTCTTTCATTGTCTCTGCCCGTAGAACGTATATCGACATTCTGGCAAAGCCCTTCATAAAAGCACAAAGTGAGGAAGGAAATACTTTTGGGTACTACTTTTATGATCTGAATTTAAAACTCAATCATATCTTCAATGCCAACAATCGTTTATACCTCAGCACGTACACAGGAAAAGACAAAGCTTATGCAAAGGAAAAGTATAAAAATTATAACGGTGCTGGTGAAGAGATCGATCATAATAGTCTTCAGTGGGGAAATGTAATTACCGCGCTGAGGTGGAACCATATTTTTGGTCCGCGGCTATTTAGCAATGTTTCGGCCACGTATAGTCGTTATAATTTCAGCGTACGACAGAAACAAACTGAAGAAGTTCAACTTCCCGATTTATCTCTGCAAACTAATATCTATCGTAATGATTACAGTTCAAACATTCGCGACTGGTCCACGGGAATAGACTTCGATTATTTACCCAGACCAGACCACACCATTCGATTTGGTGCTCGGGCTACATTGCATAAATTTGTTCCTGGCGTTTTTACATCCAGCGATCCATTTGCAAGCGATACGGTGATAGGCGCACACCCTGTGAATGCCAGCGAATTTTCACTCTACGTAGAAGACGATTGGAAAATAAATGATCGCGTAAAAGTGAACGCAGGTGTTCATGCATCTGCCTTTTATGTTGAGAACAAATGGTATCATTCCATTCAGCCCAGACTTTCAGCACGCTACCTTATTCAACCCGAACTTGCGCTCAAAGCATCGTATTCAAAAATGGCGCAATACATACATCTGCTCACCAATGCGGGTCTTGGCCTTCCTACCGATCTATGGGTGTCCAGTACTGCGCGAATAAAACCTCAGCAGTCGGATCAATATGCAATTGGCATTGCCAAGACCATTCAATCGAAATATGAGTTTAGTGTGGAAGGGTATTACAAGAACATGGAAAACCTAATTGAGTATAGAGATGGCGCGAGCTACCTCAATGTAGAAACCGATTGGCAAGACAATGTTGCCACCAACGGCCACGGAAAAAGTTATGGACTCGAAGTGCTCTTGCAGAAAAAAACCGGCAATGTATCAGGCTGGTTGGGTTATACACTGTCGAAGTCGACACGGCAGTTTGATGAACTGAACTTCGGAAAAGAATTTCCTTATAAGTTTGACAGACGACACGATATAAGTCTTGCCGTTTCCTACAATTGGGACAAGCGCAGGGATTTTTCTTTTGTTTGGGTGTATGGATCGGGCAATACCATCACACTTCCTACGGCA
>JBBRKB010000285.1:0-5552 GCA_038218385.1 Cytophagales bacterium
GCTAAGCCAATCCTGATATTGATTGGGGGTAGGAGGTGTAGCTGGGTTGAGAAGACCGAACACAACATCTTTATCAGCATCACTTAGCCAGGTTTGTTTTTTTATAAGTGTATTGAGGGCGCTGGTTTCTTGTTGGGAAAGAACGGTGTCTGACCAGGTGATGTATAGCACCGGAATAAATACATATAAGTCTGGGTTCTCTTTGAAAGGATGGGTGTTCATATTTTGATTGATTGTAATATTGTAAAATTACCAATGTAAAACTCTTAAGCCAATGTCGTTTACGTAAGTATTCGTTTGTATAACCTCATCTCTGTCTTCTCCAAAAGAGAGGATGTTAAAGGAGCTTAAGTAAACGACATGGATTGCTTACAGAGAAATAAATTTAACTATATTACTGATTACTCAAAGATTATGATTGCTGTGTTCAGAAATACTTTTGTTGTAGCTACGATTTTGATGTATTCATGTTCATCAGAAAAATCACGGGATCCTATTGCTCCCGAAAAGTGGGAACTGCGGGTCGCTAATGTTAATGCAGATTCGCTAATGGTTAAGGATACAGTTTATCTGCCTGTTTACTCCCACATATACAGCAAGACAGAACACCGGAAGCACGACTTAACCATAACCGTAAGCATTCGGAACACCAGTCTTTCTGACACAATATATATTACAGGTGCTGATTATTATCATACAAAGGGAAAGCTTGTTTCCAGCTTCGTTAAGAATCCGGTGTATGTTAGTCCAATGGAGACAATCGAGATTGTGTTGGATAAAGAAGATAATACCGGAGGTTCGGGCGCTAATTTTATTATTTCGTGGGGCGCAAGAAATTCAACTGCGGATCCTATTTTTCAAGCAGTCATGATTTCAACCAGCGGCCAGCAGGGTATAGCCTTCACAACGGATGGTGTTTCTATTTCGAGGAAGTAACGGGAAATGCTGGGGTGAGGGACAAAATTTTAAAAACGAATTAAGACTGAATACAGCCAGCTGGAAATTTAACTTTAAAAAGGTAATAATTAAATGACAGTATAATGGATTATGGAAAGAACTATTTCATGTTGGGGATGATCATTCTAATGTTATCGATATTTTTCATTCTTGGCTGCTTTTTACTTTATAGGGAGAATACCGTATTGAACGAGTTAGGGAGTTATGGCATTAAAACCTTTGGTACTACAGACTTTGAAAAGGAAAGAGTGTTCTTCATCGTGGATACTATCACTAAGGAATCCTTTTATGCAGATATTTCTTTTACGGATAGTTTGGAACAATCATTTGAAGTGATTTACTCCTCAAGAGATCCAAGCATAGCTAGGGTTAACACCTATTGGGAGGCTAGTTTTCCAAGGATATTTTATCTTTGTCTATGTGTTTTTAGTCCGATATTGGTTGTCGTTGCAATAAGGAAAAAAGAATTTATTTTCAAACAAGATGGTGGTTTTTGGGAGGGCGGATGAATGCAAGACACCTAATAATCTAATGTGAATTATCCGCAGATATCTGTTGCTGACTTTAATTCTCCGAAGACTCTACCGCCTCGGGGACTCTGTCGGATGCAAACACTAATACAGACGCCTGAATAGTTACTTTTTATAGTTCAATAGAGGAAGTTGACTGAGGCTTTACGGGGGAAGCAAGCTATGGATGCATAGTAGGACAAGTCAAAAAGGGTAACTATATTTACAACTAAAAGGATAACTTAAAAGATTCCTAATTATGATTACAGATGTTATCAACGAGTATGAGATGTTAGCTAAACATGTTACCGAACTCATTGAGAAAAGTGGTTTTAGAGTTGACTACGTGCGTGAAAGATTAGGCATGTCAAAGCCGGGGTTTTACAAAAAAAGAAAAGCAGGAAACTTTAGTCCCAATGAACTACGAGAGGTTTTGAAGATTGTGAAAGCGGAAGACATTGAAGAACGTATGTTTGGTGAAATTATGGCTAAGAGTAAGCTTTCCGGAAAGCTAAATGAGAAAGAAACCAAAGCACTCATGGACAGCATTCGATGAGAGTAATGTCAACAAAGCATTTTGATAAGCATTTAAAAAAATGTCCTGCCAATATTCAAAAACGCTTCGTTGCAGTGTACGACAATATGGTAATGGTGAAAGCTCTTTCCGAATTACAGAATGCTGAAAAGCTTACAGGTTTTGAAAATTTTTACCGTATTCGAATAGGCTCTTATCGTTTGGGTTTTTATTCTGTTAATAATAAAATTGAATTACTCGCTCTTCTCCATCGGAAGGAAATCTATCGTTTCTTTCCATAACTAATACATGGCAGCCTAACCGGCCAATGTCCATTAGAAGTACCAGTGACCTCGTGCGCAAAACCCCTCACACAACACTTCCACTAGTAAGCCATAATGCAATGTATATTTTGTGCTCAAAAATATGATCATGCAAAAATCGCCTATCCTATCATGAAATATTAATTCACTCGCTTTCTCTCTTCATCCGATACAGATTTAATGGTTGCTGCCTTAACCTTATTGTTACCAAAGTTCACGGAATATGTAAGGCCGATTGCTCGAGCATTCCAATCATACTTCCAGTTTGCTGACGATTTTTTGTCGGGCAAAATAATATCCGAATTCCAGATATAGGTATGTAAAATATCAGAAAATACAAGTGATAATGTGCCAGATCCTAACTTCTTTTTAAATCCGATATCAAGCTGACCCATCGGAGCAAACTCCCAGATTCCCCAATATTGTTTGGACTGATAATTTCCTGATATTTCTAAGCTGAAGTGCCGTGGCAAGGTAATGGTACTCGTAGCTGATAACGAAAGATACACATCACTTTTAGTGTATTCGGTATTGGTATAGGATGTTTGAAAATTTTGAAGATACAATGTGGCCTCCGTCTGAATGTCCCACCATTTCTTAATGCCGATTGAATAGCTTGTAGAAAATGCGGCTAGATTCACATAATCCATATTTAAAGATTTATAAACTTGAACACCCGTTTCTTTATTCAAGACAGGTTGCAGTGCACCAATCTGGTTTTTGGTATAACTGTATTTGGCCGACAACCACAACGCGCCTTTTTGAAGGCTTACCTCTAGCGCATCTGTGATAGCTGGTCGCAATGTCGGATTCCCTTCGAAAAAAGTATTGGGTCCGGTGAAAAACACAAAAGGAGCCATCTCATTAAATGTCGGCCTGGTAATTCTCCGCGAGTAGGCCAGGTTAAATACGTTTTCAGTGCCCAATTTTTTGGTCACGGTTAGCGAAGGAAACAGGTTTCCATATTGGCGGTCGATCAGGTTTTCGTTTTCAAGTGTGCCTAAATTGCTGTCGGTATACTCATAACGAAGACCAGCCTGCAGGTCAGTGCTCGCAGCCAATTGCAAACTCAAACCCATGTACCCCGCCCAGATCTTTTCGTGAAGATTGGAAGTATTTGAAAATTCCTTGTTGACTAAAAGCTCACCTGATCCCTCCTTAACCTCAACCACATTTTCGAAGTCGGAGATAGTTCCTTTTGCCCCCAGCACAAATTTCATATTTTTTTTGATCTGATTCTGGTAGTCTATACTGGCAATCTTAAATCGGATGGGTGTTTCTTTTGATACCTCAATTCTAGAATTTGTTGACTGAAGGTTTTGAATAGTTTGCGTTACATCGTATGTTGATGGGTTGTCATTTTTATAGTTCATCACATCCATGTTCACTGAAATGGATTGGGCACTATCGAACTGATGATTAAACCCAATGCTTGCTGATCCACTTTTCCAAATATTGCTTTCATGTAATTTCATCTGCGTATGAATACTAGAATCGGGCTTTAGATGTTGATCAGTTTCTGTAAGGCCGTCCATGTCCCAATTACGATGAGAACCAGTGACCACCAAATTCAAACTGGTACTAGAGGTGAGATTCCATTCAGCCCCAGCGCGTAAATTCTGTGAAGTTGTAGTAGGCTCGCGCTGCTGCACACTTTTTACGGTTTGATCAAATGGTGATCCAAAGATCTTTCGGTTATCTAACCAAGATTGTTTATTGCGATCGGTCAACCTACTATAATCCGCAAACAAATTGTAGCCCTTTCCACGATGATTTAAAGTAAGGTTGCCACCCCAAGTCTCCGCTTGGTTGTACCCGAGTGTAGCTGATGCACTGCCACTTGTTCCCAGTTCATCTTGTTGAAGCGTTTTTATATTAATAATACCTGCATTCCCCTCTGCATCAAACCCAGCCGGTGGATGGGTGATTAATTCAATTTTTTCAACATTTGCTGCACTCATTCCATCGAGCAATTGAATGACTGCATCGGGAGGAAGCCGCATCATTTTCCCATTAATCATAACGAGCACACCGCTCTTGCCATATAAAGATATATTTCCGCTTTGCTGATTAACCAAAACCCCTGGACTTTTCGCCAACACTTGCAATACGGATTTGCCCTTGGCGGTAGTGCTACTTTGAACATTTACCACAATCCGGTCGCTGGACTTTTCGTAGAGCGCTTTTTCGGAACGTACCACTACTTCGTCAAGCTGATTTATTTCTTCGCGTAGGCTAAAGTCGATGTGGCGTTCGGAGAAATCATTTGCGGTAATGGATACGGCCTCACTGAAGTTTATGTACCCGATCATGGAGACTTCTACATAATAGCTTCCTGGCGTAATGCCGAGGATCGAATAGTTTCCCTGTAAATCGGTAATGATACCCTTCACAAGCGATGAATCGGTGGAATTGTAAAGAACAACATTTGTAAATGGGAGTACGGTATGTTGCTCATCTGAAACTGTTCCTTTTAATGTTGCTTGCCCAAATGTGAGAGATGATATTAAGGATAAAAGGAATAAAATGGAGTGCGTGGATTTTAAGAATTGCATAATGGAGTTTTTTAGAGATCGATGTTCAAATCATTTGTGTTTTTTGATTTTGAACAAAGGTTGCTAACCCACCATCAAGCTGTTTTATGTCATTGTTGCAGTTTGTTTAAACTAAAATTGAAATAGTGACAAAGGCGTTGCAATGCTTTAAATAATGTTGCAGCAATTGAAATCATGTTGCAAAGCTATTCAAATCCCATTTTTTGGGCGAGCACCTTATACCGATCATCCGATTTGTAAGCAGCAAGAGCAGGTTCCATTTTAAGCCAGGTCATTTCAACTTCGTGCCGATCAAAAGATTTGTTCAGCCATTCAAACAGGGTATCAGAATCGCCAATTTCAGCAAAGTATATGGCGAGAAACCACGCTGGGCTTCCGGAGGTTTTATCCGCATAATTTGTTTTGAGATTTTCCAAAAAGGGGGCGGGATCTTCTCCTTTACGATGTGCGTGGGCCGCCTGCAGATAGAAAATAATGGGCGGACGATCGGGGAATGATTTCAGATACGTATTCAACACCTGCTCCGATCTGTTATCATTGCCGAATTGATGAAAATTCTTTGCTGCTTCACGCGTGATGAAAATATCATCAAAAAGTTCGAGGGCTTTATTAAAAGTCTTCAATCCCTTTTCACGATTACCTTTATATAACTGCGCCTGCGCCAAAAATATATAGTAATTACTAACAAGCGGAT
>JBBRKB010000286.1:0-5539 GCA_038218385.1 Cytophagales bacterium
CAGTCTTTACAACAATGTTACCATCCCCGCTCCTTTGCTCGGTGATCAACGCTCATTCGAAGCCTTGCCACCGTTCATACAAGACAGCCTTTATATGGGTCGCATCCGTTGGTATTGGCGGTATGATAATCCAGAAAAATATCAACGCATGGTGAAAGGGTATTACCGCATGATCACCACTATTGACGATAACCTCGGACGCATGCGCACACTCCTGTCGGAATTGAAGATAGCAGACAACACCATCATCATATTAATGGGGGATAACGGCTATTTTTTAGGGGAGCGTAGTCTTGCCGGCAAATGGTTGATGTATGATAACTCATTGCGTGTACCTCTTATCCTGTATGACCCGCAGGCGAAAAGGAAAGCAACAAGTGAGGCGATGGCATTGAATATTGATATAGCACCGACATTGTTGGATTATGCAGGTGTACCTATTCCGCCGAGCATGCAAGGCCAGAGCCTTCGTCCTTTTGCCACAAAAGAAATTCCTTGGCGAAAAGAATTTTTATGTGAACATCTATATAATCTATCCTACATTCCAAAGAGTGAAGGCATCCGCACTGCGCAATGGAAATATTTTAGGTATGTGGATCATCGTGAGGTAGAAGAATTGTATGACTTGCAAAAGGATCCGATGGAAACAATAAATCTTGTGAAGAATCCAAAGTATAAAAAGCAATTGCAACAAATGCAAACTACATTGGACAACAAGATTGAAGCGCTAACCCTTGAACAGGCTCATTAGACTTTAGGCAATGCACCCATTTTAGGTGACAAACTGCAACAAGGGCGCGGGTATCCGAACTTCAACGTGGCTCTCGTGACGATGGGGCGATCCAATATTTCGCTGGCTACCGGCTACCTTTTAACTCCAGATAAAATTCTAGTGTGCGATAGGTATCCACATCCGGAAAACCGTTCGAGGTAGGTAGTAGCGTGCCGTAATGGTTGGGTGGAAACATAGACTCTGAAACTAACGTGTTGTATTCAATAGCGTCCGATGGTGGATTTGCGTTCTCCATCATGGTGGGCGGCAATGTTCCATCTCCTCACGTCTTATACCCCAACGGATGAGGCCGTTGTCATCGGTTACAAATTGCGCAGCCTCCTTTGCATGTACCTCAGTCGTAATAGACAGGGCTATACCACGATCAACGCCCGGCTCTTTGAATCCTATCATAGAAACTTCTATTGCAATAATAGTCTGTTTCCTCCTTAACAATCCTTCCTAAAACATTTTATAAAACGAGCTGGCCATATCTCCTTCCTGTTTTGTTCACTTAATTATCCACGGAGTGCAAATCAATCTACGATAATTTCTTTTACTTTATCAAGATACCCATACCCCCAGCGTAAGTCTGGCTCGAGGTAACTTCCCTCAACCCATTCATTCCAGGCATTTATAATAATCAGTTGAGGGTGTTCAGGTCTTTCTGCAAGAAACTGTTTAGCTTTTATCAAGCCGGCTCCAAAACTATCGGGGGTATTATGAAGATGGATAATTGCCTCCTTCCCCATTTCGAGGTATCGTGGTGTGTTGTCCCATCCTACTGATACACAGGGTAAAAAAGGAATTGACAATGTGCTATCCCATGCATTTCTTAGGCTGATGGCATTTGCGAGATAACCAATATAGTCTTCTTTTCGAGCGTTATCTCCTGCCATATTGTACATGGTTATACTATTGGCGCCCAATGTCGAAGCAATTTCGTTAACGTTTAAATAGCCTTCGCCAAGATTTGGTTCTACATGAGCATACTTCCCAACCAACTGCAAATGCACTCCATCAAAACCGGCTTTGATGGTTTCCGATTCTAAATATTTCAATGCATCTCGAGCACCTTCAAGGCTTCCAAAACTTTGAACGAGCTCCTCGAGACTATACAATGAAAATACGGGCTTGTTGTCGATTTTATAATAGTTGGGTTGGCTAAAATATTTAGTGATAACCCGATCGACAAGCGTGTGAAAATCTTTTTCAGTGACATTACCTTCCCACAGAAGGGAGTCCGTTTTATATCGGTATGGATTCCACATGTTACCGGGAACATCATGGTTAGCCCACATCAAATAGAAACTCATTTTATCTTTATTCTTAGCTTTAAGAAAACCCTCATTCAGCGAGTTTTCTAAGAATGGGGCACCATCATACCAGTAATAATCAAAAATAAACACATTGACCCCATGGCTGGTGGCGGCGTCAATTTTCATATCCATTACCCCAGGGTCATCATCCATTAGATAACCCCAAAGTGGCTGGCGTGGTTGATAATGTCCTTCGAAACGAGGAGTTCCCTTTTTTATAATCTCCCATTCGCCTATGCCTTCTCCCCATAAGCTTTCACGACTTCTCTTTTCATTCTGGCAAGATGGCCAGATGTATGCAGCCACATCTATACTTTTCGCTTTACTATGATTCTCTTGCATATTATGAGTACATCCTGAAACAATAATTATCCCCGAAAGGAATAAAAAGGTAATTCTATTCATACGTGTTATATTTATTATTTGCCCCTTCAAATTAATCAAGGTTAAGCTGCTTTGAATTACCTAAATTTTCTTCATTGATGACTACCGATTCTTAAAACCACACAAAATATTCTTAAAATTTTTCAAACGATTCAATATTTGAAGACAGGCTTTCATCTTTCGAATATATTTCAGCTATCAATTCCCCCTTGACAGAATCCCCTCCTGGCCTTTAGCTGAGGCAAAGATCCATCAACCTTGGTATCGTTGATGCTCGGGCTTCTTGTGATTGGCATCTCCACGTTGATAATTGCGTGGGGCACTAGCTAGGTTAACTCGCGTTCTGCAAAATGAAAAGGAAAAATGAAATCGTAATCTTTCAGACCCTAAGACAATCGATCAGATACAAGAGAATATGTACATGCAATACTTCATCAGCTACAGTAACTTAGTGATGAAGCGCCTTTCGATGCGTTGTTGTTTGTTGAGATTCGTAACCGGTTAGGGATTGAGCAGATCAATGTTATGAATGAACGGAAAATAAATTTATCTACTTCAAAAAGGAGCTACCTCTGATGATACAAAACCAGCCTTACCTTCTAGCCTGTTTCAACGGCTTGCCAATACCTTTTATTACTAACCGCTTCGTTCGACTCTTAAAGTTATGAGACCCATCATCAATTGACATTTTGTAAGTAAGCCAGAAGATCTGCCAGTTCCTGAGGAGTCATATTTCCTTCTAACCCTCCATCATTAGTGATGTACCCAGCGATGAGAAATTTTTAATATCTGTTTTGTAAACCGTGACTTTGTCGCCACCCATTTTCTTCAAGGTGATAAACTGATCTGTTTCAACAGGATCTGCGATTAGCGGCTCGCTGGCAATCAGGTGAAGGTTAAAGCCAGGCTCAAGCTGAAATCCGGCAGGAGTTGTTTTTTTGGAGGTACATGAGATGGCCGCATAAAAAATAAAGACCGAAACTGATTTGGCGAGTAGTCGTTTTATCCTACTTTATTTTTTCGAAATGATTACCCTTCTATATGCAACAAGCGCAGGTGTTCCATTATCTGTTACCTCTAAGATGATGTGAATTTTGCCATTGCCAATATCCTTCGGAACGACCAGGGTCTGGACCTTGTTCGTTGCATCAGTAATAGATACGTCACCAGTGTAACTACTTGCTTCTTTATAGTAAAACCACCGAAAGGTTAACGCGTGATTGTCAGAATCCGTAGAGTTAGAAGCATCGAGCTTGATACTTTTGCCTGGAATTCCCTTCATTTCAATAATACTATTTCCCACCCAGTCATTTATGACCGCCTTTGGTTCATGGTTCACCTTCTCAGGACTATTTTTTGAATAATTCAGTCGGTTGAGAAAGTTGTTTTTCGCCTGCGGAACCCATCGCTCCAGCTCACTTCTTTCAACGCCACAGGTATGAAAGTAATTCGAAGGAAAGGTATCATCCATCTGAACAAACCTGCTCCCCCAGCTACCCTGCGTTGGGTCGAGCGGATCGTTTAACCCGAAAACACCACTGAGCAGATATAAAAACGAAGGCGTATCGCCCTCACCTCCATGATCATATAAATCTGACATTGGCCCATGACCATTTACTTCCGTTTGCTTCATCACGGTGATGTACTTCCAGAAATGACCGCCATCATGAAGTAACCACCCTGGCGCTACACGCTTGCCGGAATATGAAGAAGTTACAGTGCCTAAATTCGTGCATTTTAATGCCTGGATTTTATCCAGATCCACGAAGTAATCGGCGGTGATATCCTGAAGAAGAATTCCGTAAATATGGAGTTTGGCTAATAGTTTGGTGAACTTCTCTTCACCCTGTCGTTGGTGATACCGGAATAAAGCTTGCACGAGGGCGACCGGCCCACCCCATAACTCAACAAAAATCGGACGATCATCATCCTTGTCGAAGACCTGTTGCAAAAACTCGCTTCCTTCAGAATCCTTTGATTCGCCGTTCGGATTTTTACCTTCCCCAATCCAATCCTCATATCGAATATCACCCCAGCTGGTTTCCACGTATCTTCCTGCAATTTCTTTTGCAAATTTCTTCTCGTTTGTAAGCCAGATTATTGGTAACGCTCCTCTCCCCCGTTTTGTCACAGCCTTGAGCGCAGCAGGATCTGGAAAACGTGCATCATGTTTTTTCAATGCATTGTACTCGTTGGCATAGGCCTCCAGAATCGCTGTCCCTTTTTGCCAGGGCTCGTTATGGTTGAAATTGTAATCTGGCAGTTGAGGTGTAATAATGATTGCCTCTGTATCAAAGTATGGCAAATAGTAGAAGTACCGGATCAATGAATTTCCATCATCGTGCGTCATATCAGTCATGATAATCACCCGATACGGCGGTTTAATATCGCCAGCCTCGAGCACTCCGCCTGGTACTATAAAAAATATAATCAAACAGAATAACTTTATCGCGTGCCCTGTATTAGCTATGATATTTTTCATGTTCTGGAAATCAAACCTTTTAATTTTTACCTCGAAGGACAAATCAGTTGTTAGTCAATATAACCCTTCGATAACTAAAAAGCGAAGGCTCACCCGAGTCTTTCACTTCTAAAATAATGTGTAACGCTTGTCCGCTTTTTAGTTCAGGCATACTAAAGTTTAAGTCTTCACCAAAAGGATTGTGGAAATCAAGCTTTCCGGTAAATCGTCCTGCTTCTTTATAGACAAACCATCTGTAAGCGAGTAAATCCCCGTCAGGATCATGGCTACCTTTTGCTGAAAGTTGAACGTTATCGCCTGCCTTAACTACAGCTTTTGCAACTCCTTTCCCATTGTTGCCATTCAGGAAAACCACAGGGTTGTGATTTGCTTTTTTAAAATCATCAGCCACATTCCAGTCCATCCTTGCTGCAAAATCGTGTTGATACGCTTGTCGCCAACGCCAGATAGTGGCCTGATTTGAAGCTTCTGCCCGACCATCAGGTAATATTAATTCGTCTTGCGTCCGCACAGAGCTTGTCCATATTTTCCCTTTTTCTGCATACGATCTATAAAACTCATATCGTCCACCCCAACCGCCAT
>JBBRKB010000287.1:0-5520 GCA_038218385.1 Cytophagales bacterium
CATAATATCAGTTTCAGATTCGGTTTATCTTCCAGGTACCGTAGTGATATTATCAAGGTTTCAATCCCTTGCCACGCCTGCATGGCTCCGAAGTAAAGCATTTATTCCTCCGGTAATGAAGGTTCACGCTCGGGCGCATGGTCATAAACATGTGCACCGTTTGTAATCACCGCTATTCTGGATGGATCAATACCACGCGATTGAATGTATTTTTTATTCGTAAAGGAAGGTGTAATAATCTGATTGGATTTGGTCAGGCACCGGTCTTCCAATTCGATTATTTTTTTTAATGTTTCGGCAGCAAGTGAAGAATACCGGTAGGGCATTTCGATGGATGGAAATCCATTCACT
Source organism: Cytophagales bacterium (assembly GCA_038218385.1). Classification (GTDB taxonomy): domain Bacteria; phylum Bacteroidota; class Bacteroidia; order Cytophagales; family Cyclobacteriaceae; genus JBBRKB01. The sequence goes on from JBBRKB010000287.1 coordinate 352, forward strand.
TCATATAAAGAATAAATATGGTCGTGATTCAGAATGGCTAAGCCACCCCATACATCGCGGAAATGCCCGACAACCAAATCACATTGCTCATTGAGAATATGGTTTACCCAGTCACTAAACGCACTGGCTTTGCGAAGAATATTTTCGGAAGGAAAATCGAACGTAAGGTGTGTAAGGCTATCTGTCTGGATGGGTGCACAGGGTCCGGAAAGTGTTAGCAATAATGTTGGTTCATGCTGTTTACAGAGAACACCAACCATTTGATCAATGTGGGTAGAGGCGCCCTTGGCAGAAGGATGCGGATCGAAAGCAACGTAGACAGATTTAAACTGCTGTAACAATTTTTTAATCTTGATATTTTTAAAATTAATAAAAGGATCATACAAACACTACCACCTTCACCATAAAAGATTGTGTTGTGCTGTGATATCGTCCTTTGATTCATTAAAAAATTATTACCTTGGCCGAATAAATAATAACCTGGCTGGTTATATAAGACTTGAATTTGTGTTGAGGGTTTGTTCCACTGATTTTTCATGCGTAAACAATTTAATTTCTCCGATATCATAAGGGATGCTTGGTATCAGTTCAATGCATCTAAAGAAATAGAATCGATCGTTGATATAAGTGCCATGGTTTCTACCAACCATGTATTTCGCGTGCGGTTTCCCAATGGTGGTTTTGTTATTGCAAAGTGTTCCTACTACGGTAAGTTTTCACACTTTAAAGAAGACCACACCATCATTCATCATTTAGGGAATGTACTTCCTAATCCTTTTGAATATTTTCTTGCCAAATCATTTATAAAGAACAACGAAGTTTATACCTATCAATACAAAGCGGGCATGCATGATGCTTGGGTGGTGTTCTATCATCCCATTGCCATCGACAAAAAATTGCCAAAGATATTGGATGAGTTTCACATCAGGAGGTTAGGCAATCAATTGGCGGAACTTCACCTTGCTTGCAAAAAAGTAGCCCACACATTGCCACCTTCGTCCAAGACCATGCATTCTGATATCAACCAATTGATAGAAACATTGGATTCTAAAATTGGCCAGTTTGAAAATCGCTTGCACATAGAAGATATCCATCGACAATGTGATTTGTTCAAAGAGAATTGCGACAAACTGGGATATGAAAAATTCACATCGCTTCCCATCTTCATTGATTGGAACATTGGAAATTTTTCAGTTACAAATGACATTACTTTTTTTTCGCGATGGGATTATGATTGGTTTAGGGTTGCGCCACGGGTAATGGATTTTTATTTTTTCAGTCGGGTTTCATCATCTATAGGTGATCGCACCGTGTTTAGTTACCTTATCGATCCGTTGCAGGAAGACCGCTTCATCTGGTTTTTAGAGGAGTATCACAAAGTATATCCGTTGACAGAACAAGATGTCTATTTCATGAAAGAGGCATATCGTTTTTTTATTCTTAACTATGTTGTGAAAGAAGGTAATTACTTTTTTCATCAGATTTACTCGACACGGCTTCTACGGGAAACATTTGATTTGTACTTTCCTACAATGGATAAGAAATTTAATGCCGACAAAATCTTACGGGCACTAAAACTTTAAAGGATCACACACGAAACAACAGAGTCTTAACAATAAGAGAATGAAAGTACGCGACTTCAAAAGTATAGTAACAAAATATGATGTTGTATTCTTTGATGCTTACGGTGTCCTGAAGAACTACAACGGGCTCATTCCGGGTATAGAAAATACCATTCAATTTTTAATTAAGAATGATATTGATTTTTATGTCCTCACCAATGATGCATCACGCGGGCCAAATGAATTAGCAGCATCGTATCAAAATCTTGGCGTGCCCGAAATCACGTCCGATAAAATAATAAGCTCAGGAATGCTAGCGCGGGAGTATTTACGCTTTAAGGTAAAGAAAGGTACGGTCGCATATTTGGGCACTTCAAAATCAGCCCACTACATTGAAACAGTTGGATTAAAAACCCTCCCCATAAAACAACTAGACCTTGACGACACGGATGATGTGAATGCGCTGGTGATGTTGGATGATGAAGGTTTTGATTGGAAACGTGACCTTAACAAAGTGGTGAACCTGCTACGGAAGCGAAACATTCCGGTAATAGTTGCCAACACGGATTACGCATATCCGGTAACCGAAGAAGAGGTGGCACTTGCCATCGGCGGTATCTCTGATATGATCGAAATGATTGTGGCCAAACGTTTTATAAAATTCGGAAAGCCAGATTCACAAATGTTCATGTTTGCTTACGAACAGCATGCCCGCGAAAAGGGGCCCATAGGAAAAGATAAAATTTTAATGGTGGGTGATACCTTAAAGACAGATATACTCGGTGGTAATAAATTTGGTATAGATACCGTGTTGGTTCTTTCTGGAAATACAATACCTGATCAAGCTAATTTTTTAATTCGTTCTTCAGGCATCATTCCCAACTACGTCTGTGACGATGCTGTGATAGAATAGGTAGAGTCAATACTTTTCTATTTCTTCTTCAGAAAATTCGCTCTCATTGAGTTCAATATTGATGTGCTTTACACACAGTCTATTTCAAGTTGCTTCTGCTCCATTGCTCACAAAGTTTGGTTTATAACAGTTAAGGTTTCGTCTAAATATGCTGGATTTTATCAAGAATTCAATTGCACTCCATGGATTTAAATTTACCTGGAAAGGTAATTTCCCTCAGGTAAGATAATGGAAGTGCTATACTTTGAATGTGTACATTTGCCGCATGACCCATGATATTAACACGACCTACGCACAATACCTCAAAAACCTATCGATTGAAACTTTCAATCCCATGCAAGCCAATGTGATTGCAAAGGCCAGCGAGTTCACCAATCTCTTGTTGCTGGCGCCCACCGGATCAGGGAAAACACTGGCTTACCTTATTGCCGTGGTAAATAAACTAAATCCAGAAGAGAAGGGAGTGCAGGGCATCATCGTGGCGCCCTCACGTGAACTGGCGTTGCAAATTGAGCAGGTATTCAAAAACATGAAAACGTTTTTCAAAGTAAGCTGTTGTTACGGAGGCCACTCGGTTAAGATAGAACAAAATAGTTTACAAGATGCACCCGCACTCATCATTGCCACGCCGGGCCGTCTGGCTGATCACCTGGAACGAAAATCATTTTCAACTTCGCAAGTGAAGATTGTGGTGTTGGACGAATTTGATAAATCATTGCAGATGGGATTTCATCAACAGCTTATGGTATTGTTCAAATCCCTTTCGGGGAAGCAACAACATCTGCTCACCTCAGCAACCAATCTGGAAAGCTTGCCCGATTTTTTGCCATTTAAAAAATTGGAAACGTTAAACTATTTAGGTGAACAGGCCACCATCAAACTGAGGTTGAAGTTGGTACACACCAACAGTACCGATAAAGTGGAAACACTCATGAGGCTGGTAGCAGGATTTAATCAAGAAGTTTGTCTTGTCTTTTGCAACCATCGCGATGCAGTCGATCGCATTAGTGCCTTGTTCAAAAGCCATAACTTTGAGCATGGAATTTTTAATGGCGCATTGGAGCACATCGATCGCGAAAAGAATTTGATAAAATTCAGAGGAGGAGCCCACAATGTATTGATTGCAACTGACCTTGCAGCTCGTGGCCTCGATATTCCAGAGATAAAACATGTGGTGCATTATCAATTGCCCGTGCACGAAGAAGAATTTGTGCATCGCAATGGACGCACGGCACGGATGCATGCTAGAGGTGATGCGTATTTAATTTTAGCTGATGACGAAGGGATGCCTGATTATATCGATAAAAAAATTGACATTTCATTAATTCCCAAATCGCTGAAGCTTCCACCTCCCCCTGAATATGCCTGTCTCTATATTAGTGCTGGCAAAAAGGAAAAAATAAGCAAGGGCGACATAGCAGGTCTTCTGATGAAAAAAGCAGAACTGCAGGGCGATGATGTAGGGCTTATCACCATTCTTGATCACTCATCATATGTATCGGTGAAGCGGTCTCAAGTAAGAAAAATATTGACGCGTATCAAAGACGAGAAATTAAAGAAGATGAAAGTTAAAATTGAATTGGCCAGCTAAGAATTATTGTCAACGGGTGACGAAAGCTCAAGGGGAAATTGAATTCTAAAATAAGTGGGGTCAATCATTTTTATCAGCTTGATTGACCCCTCAATTCGTTCCATCGAACTCTTGGCCAAGAACAGACCAATACCCGACCCATGCCGCTCGCTTCCTACAACAAAGAGATCAAATATCCTATCGGCCACACTGGGTTCAATCCCATAACCATTGTCTTGAACGTCAATGATAATATCAGTTCTCGATAGACTAACCGCAATATTGATGTGGGGATTGGAGGCATGGGAATTAAAATATTTGAAGGCATTGAGAAGCACACTTCGCAAGGTCTCTTCAATGAAACTTTTGTCGTTCATAATAACGTCTTCATAGCTCAGCATCACACTCACTTTTATAAGCGGGTATTGGGTCATGTTTTTAAACTCGCGCAATACTTTTGTAATGACGTCATTCAATTTGAAAGGACTCACAAACACAGGCCTGTTCCGGATTTCATTCACACGTATAAGACCCGATAAAACATTATTTAAACCATCGGCGGTGACTTCAATCTTTTCAAGATAGTCTATGGCGGAATTGGGATTTAAAACCACATCAATTTTGGCAATGTTGGTTAGCCCCAGAAGTGTGGCAAGTGGCCCTTTTATATCATGACTCGTACGATAGATAAGGCTGTCATATTCACGTTGAGATTGCACAAGGCTATCATTGGTCTTTCGCAGCGAAATGGTAGCCTGGTTTACTTCACGTTGTAGCCTGGTCTTAGCAGCGCGGTTGATTTTGAAAAGGAAGTATAACAACACGGTGATAGCGAGCACCATTATCGTAATAAGGGCTATTAAAATGCTTATGGTTTGTGACCGCTTGATCTGCTCATCCTTTTTATTAATGATTTCCTGTGACTGTTTTCGTGCCGCATCCAACTGGATTTTTTTAAGGTTGTAGGATAGCTTTTCGTTGAAAATAAAGTCTTTCGTTTCAATGTATTCATTCTTATAATGAAGACTTAACTCCAGCATGCCTTGCTTCTCGTACAACCTTGCAAGCTGATCGTAAGCTTCAAGGGCAGCACGTTTACTGGATACTTCCTCTGCAAGTTCTTT
>JBBRKB010000288.1:0-5517 GCA_038218385.1 Cytophagales bacterium
CATCGCATGGCTTCATATGGTATTCCATCCACCGATCTGAAAAGGACAAAATCAATATCGTCATTGAGTATTTCCGGTGTTATAGTAAATGATAATTCTCCTTCATTGGTGGATTGAAATTTGAGCCAAACTTGAGAAACATGCTCAAAAGGTTTTATACAGGTTGCGTATTCTTCTACAGGGTAAGATTCAACCTCACTAAACTTCTCCCAAGTGAGAATATCGTTTGAACATACTATTAATGGATCAACCCACGTATTATGTAGACTCGCTTGAGTCCAACAGTAATCAATTATGAACAGGCATAAAAAGACCAGTATAATACTTTTCATATTATAAATATTAGTTGTAACAATAGTATTCCTTGGCCAAATCAATATAGCCAATTGTAATACTCCCCATTTGTTGGACCAAAAGGTTTATTTGCTAAGTTAATGTTTTCTGTTGTCATGCTGCTTGATTTTTTATGGATTGATCATAGGCTGCATTGGGTGACATCTTAATGGTCTGGTGTTTTTTCCGATGATAGTAATCGATATAGCGTTGGACTCCTTCAAAAAGTTCCATACCGGTATCGCAAGGATTGAGGTAAACATAATTGTACTTTACTGACTTCCAGAAGCGTTCGATCCATGCATTATCAGTTGCTCTTCCTTTTCCATCCATTGACACTTTGATATGATTGTCCTCGAGGAAGTTGATCCATCCGGGACTAGTATATTGCGAGCCTTGATCCGAGTTAACGATCTCTGGCTTGCCATGTCGCTCTATAGCGTCCCTTAACACCTCCAGGCACCATTTCTTTGACATACTGTTGCTGATACCCCAGCCTACAATCTTTCGGCTGTATAAGTCAATAAATGCAGTCATGTATAAAAAGCCCTTGGCCATGGGAATGTAGGTAATGTCTGTGCACCACACCTGATTAGCATGCGTGATTTTCAAACCTCTGAGCAGATAGGGTTTAATAAATTCCCTTAACGCGCCTTTGGTGAGATTCTTACGACGATACAGCGTTTGATGGCCCATGAGTTTGAATAGGCGTCGGATGCGTGTAATCGGTAAATAACAATGTAGGTTTTTCGGTAAATAAGAATGTCACATTTCGGTAAATAAGAATGTAGGTTTCCAAGCTGTAATTCCCGGTAAGAAGTAAAAGGTTGTAGGATTCCAGAAGAGTTGCCCTAGGGCAACTCTTCTGGAGGCGACCTGTATAGAGGTCTGATTATTGAGGTTTATATCCTCTAAATCAGACTCTTATGAATAAATATCTTAACAATTGGATGGTATACCATGAGCTACAAAGGCTTGCAAGAGAGGGCAAGAAAGCATCTCAAATTGCTTCCTATCTGGTTATGGATCAGCGAACTATAAAAAAATATCTATCGATGAGTGAACAGGAATATTTGGAATATCAGGAGAGTCTGTCGTGCCGGCTTAAAAAACTAAAGCCCTATGAAGACTTTGTAAGAGAGCGATTGGAGGCATGCCAGGAGGCCTCCGCAGCCCAGGTACATGACTGGCTAAAGGAATGCCACTCCGACTTCAAGGAGGTAAGCACCAAAACGGTCTACAACTTCGTACTGTATGTGCGGGAGAAGTACAGGCTACCTAAAGTATTTGCTGAACGCGAGTTCAGCAAGGTTCCGGAATTGCCTTATGGGCAACAAGTACAGGTTGATTTTGGAGAATGCCACATGGGCTGTTCAGGTGGGCAGCGTAAGAAGGTTTATTTCTTTGCGATGGTCCTGTCCCGATCCCGATACAAATATGTTTTGTTTTCGGAGTCACCCTTTACAACGGCTACAGCCATTGATGCGCATGAGAAAGCATTTGCATGTATAGGCGGGTATCCTGCTGAAGTAGTCTATGATCAGGATAAAGTATTCTTGACAAACGAGAATAAAGGGGATCTGCTATTGACCCAAGGCTTCCGCGCATATTGTGCAACCCGTCCGTTCCAGTTACATTTTTGCAGAAAGAGCGATCCACAGAGTAAAGGGAAAGTGGAAAATGTGATAAAATATATCAAGTATAACCTGCTCCGGGGCAGAACCTATGCGGATATACACATTCTCAACGCGCAGGCCACAGAATGGCTGGAAAGAACGGCCAATGCCAAAGAACATGCCACCACCCGCCTACCTCCCGTACAAGAATGGATGATCGAAAAAAATCATTTGCAGCCTCTCAGACCGTCCTTTGAGCTGGTGGTGGATGCATTACAATACAAGGTTAGAAAAGACAACACAATCAGTTTTAAAGGCAATTTTTATAGTCTTCCTCTTGGCACTTACAAGACTCCGGATAGCACTGTTGTTTTAATCCCTCAGGACGATGAGCTGATTATCCAGAGCCTGGAAGGACAGGAACTGGCCCGACATAAATAGCACACCTCAAAGGCATACTCGTCAGCAACAACAACCATTTTCGGGATTCATCCGTGGGCATCAACGAACTCATTGCACAAGTGGCCGGGCGGTTCTCCGATAAGAAAAAAGCCGCTCTATATCTTGAAAGCATACGCAAAAAGTATAGAAGGTACGTTCGGGATCAACTCCGGATCATCCGTACCGTGTGTGAAAAATACACCATCGGGCAATGTGATCATGCACTGCACTATTGCATCGAAAATGAAATCTACAAAGCCAGTGACTTTGAATCGGTATTACTCGCCCTTCCTGACCCGGACAGCGAGAAGATCACAGGAAACAAACAACCAAAGAAATTGCGCCCTGGACTCTCTCCGCAAAGGAGCAACCTGAATGATTATAAACAATTACTAAACTAACAAACCATGCAAACAAAAACAGAAACATTACGAACGCTTGCCAAACAACTCAATCTCACCGGTATAAGTGCAACGGTAGACGATCTGCTGATGAAAACACAGCAGGAAGAGAGCAGCTACCTTGATTTTGCACTGAACCTGATGGAAACAGAAATCGGTCATCGAAACAAACAGAAATTGCTCAGACGACTCAAACATGCCAAACTTCCCATGGCACAAGATCTTAACCTGTGGGAAGACAACCGCAATAATGGCATCTCTAAACAACAAATCACACAGCTTCGGGAATGCATCTGGCTCGAACAAAACTTCAACATCATCCTGATGGGCCCCAGCGGAACCGGTAAAACATTTATCGCAACGGGCTTGTGTCATGAAGCACTGAAAAAAGGATACAAGGCATTCTTCAGGACCATGGAAGACCTCATTTATCTGCTCAAAATGAAGGACATTACCCGGACAGCCGCCATTGAATATGCAACCCTACTCAAGGCAAACCTCATGGTCATTGATGATATGATGATGTTTCCAATCGAAAAGAAGCAGTCTGTAGCCCTGTTCAATCTGATCAATCACTTTCACCAGAATGCCTCCATCATCGTCACCACTAATAAAAATCCGGATCAATGGGCGGAGTCGCTTGATGATGAAGTCTTGACGACCGCCATACTCGACAGGCTGCTGTACAACTGCGAAATCATCAAGCTTTCCGGCAAATCTTACCGGCTGGACAACAGAAAAACCATATTTGAAAATACAGTTCTTTGAATTTAGTTACTTTGCAAATCGGTAATTAGCAATGTAGGAAATACCTACATTCTTATTTGCCGAAAACTGACATTATTAATTACCGACTACATGTTGTCATTATACTAGAAGGAATCCATGTTGTGATGGTCAAATCACCATTATTGCAACCTATCATATGTTTTTTAACAAAACTTTAACATTGCAAACATTTTTTTTAAAAAAAATATTTACTTTTGTATTATCAAGTCTATCCTCATGCTTAAAACAATGTACTCCGTTTTTTTATGAGATAGTTTGTATTCTATCTCTTTTTATGCAATTATGCTATCTAGTTATCTTGATTTTAATTTAGATTCAAATTTGGAATATAATTAAAGATTCAATAAGAGGATATTAGTTATAATGTTCATAGAGACGAACAATATATAAGTTTTTCGTTTAGAGCAATTAACAACTCCCAAAGACCTTTTCTTGTGTTTTCGAAATGTACAGGAGGTTTACTCCGGACGCTTAAGCTGGTGATCAGTTGATTAAAATTTATACTATGCGATCTTTTTTGTTAATTCCATTAGTTTTGGTTTTGGCTTTATCATGCAATGAAAACAATAATGATATCAAGCCAATAGATAGCCAAATTTCCTATCGATCTGGTCATTTTTTAGGAAAACTACACAGAGCAAAAGAATGGACTAATAGTGGTAGATATTGTGACTGCCAGTTTTGTTTTGGCATATGCGATTTTCGTTGGGAAGAGGATGGAGAGGCTACTGGTGAGCACAAAGTAGGTTTCAAAAAACAAGGAACTGATACATATCTCTATTTATTTGAATCGGTTTCTCATGTTGAAAGCCAATTCGTTGTTGATAATGATATTGCTATTTCTGTTGATGAAGGTGGCACTTCATTGGTTTCGAGAACTTTACTTGAAGGTACTTATAGCTTCATTACGGCGGGTAATTATACTAATCCGACAGGACTGCCTACAACTTATGGTCGAGTTCTAGTTACAGTTCAATAGCAATGAATAGGATTACAACAAATAGTAATGTTCCTTCCACCTCATTGGGATGGTACACCCTATTCATTAGAACATGCGTTTTGTTCATTTTCTTGTCCCAAATAATTTCTTGCACCCCAGTCATGAAAGTTATTTATGGGGCGCATCAACCTAGATATGTTTCAGATACAAATGTTACTCATTATTTTAATAAGATTAATTTGCAAGGTGACATTTATCGATTGAAAGATTACTCTGAAGAAAATATAAGTAAATATAAATATCGGTATTTAGGTAAAAGACTCCCTGAAACTTTGATTTTTAACTCAATGGGGTTGATTACGAAAATTGATTTAAATTGTGGTTCGGATCTCTACTCTAATGCGAATCTTACTATTGGTGCCATTGATAGCCTTGAAACAGGAGAGCAATCTTTTCAAGATTTTATTGCTGACAGTTATGTAATTGGTTCATTAGAAGAAAACGATATGAGCACATATAATACACCCATTTACGTAATCAAGTTTGCTGAATTCGTAGGTAAATTGAATAAGGATCATATACCCAAACAGATTGAAATTCTCAAAAATCGTAACGATGTAAAATTCATATTTTTAAATATGGACTACTCAATTGCAGAATAGATTTACTTTCAATTACAGGTAGCCTATCGAATCAACTTTTTATCTTATTAATCTGGAATATGGTTCTCTAGCAGTTTTATTGGAAATCTAATCCAACGCAAACTATTCAATTTTTTGTAGATATACCAATCCAAATTTGATTTGTCCAGTTCAAATATAATGATTATGTTTAATGTGTGAAACTAAGTCCACAGGATCGTCTTGTGATTGAAGATATACGCTCCGATACCAAGATAAAAAAACTCTACATCAGGTATACTGTACTGTTGATGTTGGATGATGGTCTTACGTATGAACAAGTTAGCAGGTTTTTAGGATTAAGTTCAAAAACAGTA
>JBBRKB010000289.1:0-5502 GCA_038218385.1 Cytophagales bacterium
CTACAAGTGACGATGATTGAATACCTACATTACCACCGGTTGCTTGTATAAGCGGAATAAAAAAAGCAATGGCCGTTATGCGTGCAAGTTCCGCTTCAAAAATGCCCATGAACTGAGCGCTAAGTATTCCCCCTATAATACCAATCAATAGCCATGGCAAGCGGGCGCGCGTGTTCCTCCATACGCTATCATCCTCTTCCACATCTTCACTGATACCCGACATGATCTGACGCTCTTCCTCTGCCTGCTCGGTGATCACGTCAATCACATCATCTATCGTGATGCGGCCTACTAATTGCCCTTGGACGTTCACAACAGGAACCGACTCCAAGTCATAACGTCTCATAATTTCTGCTACCTCTCCATCTTCCATTGATGTTTCCACACTGGCAATGTCATCATCATAAATGTCGGCAACTTTTGTGCGGGCATCGGTCAATATCAACTCTTGTAAGTCAACACGCCCAAGAAGTTTATCATGCTCATCTACCACATATACAGTATAAAACTTGGAAACATTCTCTGCCTGCTTGCGGATCTCTTCCACACATTGCACCACTGTCCAATTGACCCGTGCTTTGATGAGTTCCTTCGCCATTAACCCTCCCGCTACATGCTCTTCGTAGCGCAGCAGGTCCGTTACCTGATGCCGAAGTTCACCCTCCAGACCCAACAGAACTTCCTCGCGTTCCTTGATGGGAAGTTCATGGATAATGTCGGCCACATCATCGGAGTCAAGCAAGTTTACAAAGGCTGCAATCTCGGTGGGCGAATAACTTTTTAAATAATTTTTCCGCGTGTCGGAGTCAAGGTCATTAACGATTTCTGCCTGACGTTCTACAGGCAAAAGATCCATTACATATTTGGATTCATCTGCATCGAACTCATACAACAAAGCTGTAATATCGGCGGCTTTTACATCTTCGAGAACACGCACTATGAAGGTATCATCATGGTCATCGATAGCCTGCTGAAAGCGATCTCGAAATTCCTTTGATAATTCAAACTCCAGTATCTCCACGTTGTTTTTGTATAAGTAATGTCAAATGAATAAAATCATCAACCGACAACTGTTCAGCCCGCTTGTCAAGCAAGGGCAGGGTTGAAATTTCAGCGGCCAAATTTAGGATTTTTAAGGCGTTGCGCAATGTTTTCCTTCTGTTATTAAATCCCTGCTTCACTACTTGCACAAAGAGTTTATCATCGCACCGCAACGTAGCACGTTCGTTCCGCTTCAACTGAATAACGGCTGACATCACTTTGGGTGGTGGGATAAAAACACCCGGCGATACATTGAATAAAACGTTAATGTCATAGAACGCCTGAAGCAAAACACTCAGGATACCATAGGTTTTATTTCCATGCTTAGACGCAATGCGATATGCCACTTCTTTTTGTAGCATGCACACCACCTGATCAACTTTATCAACATGGTCAAGCACTTTGAAAAATATTTGTGAGGAAATGTTGTATGGGAAATTTCCAATGATGGAGAAATGTGACGTGTAAAGCTGACCCATATCCATTTGAAGAAAATCACCTTCTAGTATTTCAAGGGTTTCATAATGTGTGCGCAAGTAAGCAACTGAATCACGATCCAATTCCACTACTTTTAAACTGATGGACGGATTTTTTATCAGGTACTTTGTCAGCACACCCGTGCCCGGGCCTATCTCCATCACCTCTGTGGGGTCTGTTACTTCAAGTGCCTCCACGATTTTTTTGGCAATGTGTTCATCATGGAGGAAATGTTGTCCCAGCGATTTTTTTGGTCGTACCATAGGTAATGTTTCTTCAATAATATCGGGTAATTGATTGCAACCGGATAACTTGCGGGCAAGCTACAATGAACTATTTGATAATTTTTTCTTAAATCGCGTATCAAACAAAATTTAATGACACACACCACAAAATTTGAAAAGCCCCGCATTGGCATTACGATAGGTGATCTCAACGGCATTGGCCCTGAGGTTGTGATGAAGGCATTGACCGATCAGCGCATCCTGACTTCTATCACACCCGTGATTTATGGATCGCCAAAGGTTATTTCATTTTATAAAAAATCCTTGAACATTGAAGAGTTCAACTACAATCAGGTAAAAAGCCCTGGGCAATTTACATCCAAGGCTATCAATATAGTTTCGTGTTGGGAGGATGTTATTGAGATCAATCCTGGGAAACCATCGAAAGATACAGGCCGCGCTGCTTTACTTGCCATTAAACAAGCCTGCGCTGATGCAAAAGAAGGCGTGATCGATGCCGTTGTTACCGCCCCTATTGATAAGAGTTCCATTCATAGCGATGCGTTTCCTTTTAAAGGACACACGGAATTTTTAGCAGACTTCTTTCAGGTAAAAAACACCACCATGTGTATGATTGGTGAGAATCTAAAAGTTGCGTTGGTAACAGACCATATCGCACTGCGTGATGTTGCGGGCAGCATCACAAAAGAATTGATAACTGAAAAACTTCAGGCATTTGAAGCTTCACTCCAAAAAGATTTTGGTATTACCAAACCCCGCATTGCTGTGCTGGCGCTAAACCCCCATGCTGGCGATGGCGGCATTATGGGCACAGAAGAAGAGGCATGCATAAGGCCCGCTATTATCGAATGGAAAAATAAGGGCAAACTCGTCTTTGGACCTTACCCGGCAGATGGCTTTTTCGGATCTGATTCCTATTCAAAATATGATGGTATCCTTGCCATGTATCACGATCAGGGGCTAATTCCCTTCAAAGCCTTGTCGTTTGAGAGTGGCGTGAACTTTACAGCAGGGCTCCCCATCGTGAGGACGTCACCCGACCATGGCACTGCCTATTCGCTTGCCGGAAAGAACCAGGCCAGTGAACAATCCATGCGTGAGGCCATTTATTTGGCTTGCGACATTCTAAAGCATAGATTGGTTCCGTCTAAAGAAAATTAGCCTTAATTGGTTGGAGATATGTGCATTTTAACCGCATAATTACTCCGGGTAACTTATATTCAATAAATTTGAAGTTCAAGTAATAGTTTAATGGACATCGTCACCAAGAAGCAGCTCAACATTCTTATTCAACTGGCAGAAGCAGACAAGCATTTTGCCAAGATAGAGAGGGAAATGATTTTCAAGATTGCCCGGGATCGTAATTTTCCGGAAGCTATCGTAATGGAATTGATCCGCAATCCAGAACCTATTGATTCATTGGGAGCCCTATCTGTTGACCAGAAGTTCGACTACCTCATGTCCAGCATCGAACTCATTTTTGCCGATCATAATGTGTTTGAGAGTGAAGTTATTTTCTGTAAGAACATTGCCATTAAACTTGGGTTCAAAAAAGGGGTGATTGACTATTTTATAGAACATTACGGCAAAAAAACTCGGGAAGAATTTCGAGCCATTGCGCTTGGGGAATTTAATTAAAAGCCTTTTAAAGTTTGCGCCATTTAGACTCGCTTTTTCCAAATTAGCGGATCACGGCTTGTATTAAAGACTGCCAAGACATTTACATCTTTCTTTTCTACCAAGTACAAAATAATATATGGAAAACGATGTATTAGATAGGCTCTTATGTTTCGTTTGTATCGAACACGATAAGTTTTAGGATTTTGAAGCAAGATTTGGGTGGAATCATCCACCGCATTTAAAAATTCTTCTCCCAAGCCAACCCTTTGTTGCTCATGCCACTTACAAACATCAAACATATCATCCTCTACTTCTTGAGATACATTAAGATTATAATCCATTTTTGGAGCGCGCTCTTATATTCGCCCGTGTTTCACTCCAGGATTTGAAATTCGTTTCCCCCATTTCATACTTCTTTAATCTTTTGTCAAGTTCAGTTTTTTGATCATCTGAAATTTCTGAAATTTCTTCCGTTTTGATAGCGTAAATTTTTTCTAAAACTGCTTGGTCCTTCAATTCTGTCAACCAGCGTATAATGTCAATTTTAAGGCTTTGAGCGTCCATTATTATAGAATTTCCTTAAAATTAATAAACTTCAATTGTATCCACTGCATAACTAATCATCATAATGCTTAGGTTTTCAATACCTGTTCAAAAGATTTTTGAGAAAAGATTTGCTCCAGTTTATGGGTAAAAATGACTTTCTTGCCAGAAACAGAGATTCTAAATTCCTCCAAGTAAGCCTGATTTACTGCCTATCGGTATATTTTATGCCCTCATTTTAGATTTCTAACTTATTCTACTAAATTTGCCGACTCATTTTTAACTCAGTGAATCTCTGACTTTGGAGCCATACCGCGTCAATATTGCAGGCCTTAGCCATAAAATCCACCAATTCGAATATGAAATTGGAGAAGGTTTTTTTGACCGGTATGGAAAGAACCTGATTTCGTCTGGGACTTTCAGTGTAAAGGTTTCAATTGACAAAAGAGAGACTTTTCTGAATGTAGAATTTGATATTAAAGGAATTGCCCGATTGATCTGCGACAGAAGCCTCGATCCTTTTGATTTCCCGGTGGAAGAAAAAAACAAAGTGGTCTTTAAGTTTGGGGAAGAAGATCAGGAAATAAGCGATGAGATTGTCATCATCCATCGCGACACGGTAAGTCTGGAATTAGGTCAATACATTTATGAATTTATTTGTCTGGCCATTCCCATGAAGAAACTTCATCCACGCTATCAAGATGAGGATACAGATGATGAAGGAGGAATAATTTACACCTCTTCACCAGAAGAAAACGATGATAAGGATAGCCCTAAAAATGGAACTGATCCCCGGTGGGATATTTTAAAAAAGCTAAAATAAACTGTTACTCATATGCCGAATCCGAAACGCAAAACCTCGAAAACCAGAAGAGATAAAAGAAGGACACATTACAAAGCCACAGCCAAACAACTTGTGGTATGCCCTACTACTGGCGAACATCACTTGCCACACCGTGCCTTCTGGCATGAAGGCAAACTTATCTATAAAGGAAAAGTGGTGATGGAAAAAGAAGTACTTGCATAACATAATGCCATTTCTTTTTTCATTTTCTTCCAAGATGATACTAAAAACCCTGAAGGTTTTGGTTTGTGTGGTGCTCCATACATCACCTTGAGATAGGAATGAACACGATCTGCTCGATTTAATAAATCGGGCTTTTTCTTTTTATAGGGGAATCTCTGGGAGCCTATTCTAAATAAAAAACTTACTTTCGGCCATGGCTAAAATTCATGCTGCGATTACAGGTGTTGGTGGGTATGTGCCTGATTACATAATGACCAATCAGGAACTTGAGACAATAGTCGACACCAGTGATGAATGGATCACCTCACGCACGGGCATAAAGGAGCGCAGGATTTTGAAAGGTGAAGGTTTGGGTACATCCTATATGGCTATAAAAGCTGTAGAGGAGTTGTTGCAAAAAACCAACATAAACCCAAAAGATGTTGAGTTGGTCATTTGTGCCACGGTTACCCCTGACATGTCCTTTCCGGCTACGGCCACACTGATTGCTGAAGGCATCGGAGCAACGGAAGCCTTTGGGTACGATATCAGTGCTGCCTGTTCAGGGTT
>JBBRKB010000290.1:0-5496 GCA_038218385.1 Cytophagales bacterium
ATTGCTAATGGTAGGCGATCTGGATATTTCACAAGTTTGCTTCGCTTGTGGGTTTAATAACCTTTCCCATTTTCATAAACAGTTTAAGCGCTTGGTCAAATCAACACCAAATGAATTTCGTGCGCATGGACGTTTGAAAAGCTTTAGCCATCATTCCGAAATTTTTTCATGAAATTGCAAACTCAATAATATACGATAGGTAACAGCTTACCTCCACTGAAACTGCGGTGTCTATACACTTTTTTAAAAAAAAGGTTCCAACCTACCGGTCATTTTTCCTTACATCTTTAGACCACTCACCATAGAAGGTGTGAAAACTTTTTGAGAAATTGGTCGGATCCTTAAAACCCACTTCATAAGCAATTTCAAAAATGAGCATTTTTTGGCTCCTTAGCATGTCATGGGCGATTTTCAGTCGAAAATTTCGGCACCTGGCAGCCTTAAAATATAAAGACGAAGCCAATGTAGATTATGTCGGTAGATGGCAAGAAGAGTCTATAGAAATTCAGAAATCAACACACCAAATTGAAATGGAAACAAAGCCGTATGCAGATGGATTGTACATCTTAAAATAATTCAAAGCAATCATAAAATCAGCACGAAGAAACTGATCATCAAGCATAAGTGATATAAGCGTGAGTGCTGAAGCTAAAACGCTTAGGTAATGTGTTGAAAGATGTTGGTGATGTAAGGGAAATGAATTCGTTCAGTGGCAAAATTTTCTTCTTAGATTTGTGATATTAATAGGAATCATTTTTTTCCACATTAATAGAGGTCCGCTTTCGCAGTCTGATGTGTATTGAGGTAAAAGATAAGACTTTTAGAGTAGCAAGGAAGACGTGCTGGAGGCTATTCGCATAAGCAGAAACTATGTGAGTCGTTATCTTTCGCTTTGAACTAGCGCTTTGAACCAGTAGTATTACCTTAGTGAATTCAAGGTTCTAATAAATTACTTCGTTATGGAATTGACAAGACGCGAATGGATAAAACGATCGGCCTTGTTGGCGGCCATGATCAATACAGGGTTTCTTTATGCACAACCGAAAGGAAGAAGAATTCGCATAGGAGCATGTGATTGGTCACTTGGTAAAAATAGTGATCCCGGTTCGTTTAATGTGGCTAAGCAAATCGGACTTGAGGGGGTGCAACTCAACCTTGGTTCTGTTGACAACAACATGCATTTGCGGGAATCGGCCGTTCAACAAATATTTAGCGCTGAATCGAAACGGACGGGTGTTAAGATTGCCAGTCTAGCCATTGGCGAGTTAAATAATGTGCCATTTAAGTTGGAAGAGAAAACAGAACAATGGGTGTGGGACAGTGTCGATGTCGCTAAAGCATTTAAGGTTGATGTTATTTTGCTGGCATTCTTCAATAAGAATGATTTACGAAATGATCAACCGGGGAAAGATGAAGTTGTGCGTAAGCTGAAGATGGTTGCGCCCAAGGCGGAGAAGCTAGGCATCACGTTGGGTATCGAATCGTACCTGAGTGCAGAGGAACTCATGGACATTATTCAGCGCGTGGGATCGAAGAGTATTAAAGTGTATTACGACTTTCGAAACTCCGCAGATGCGGGTTATGATGTCGTGAAAGAAATACAATGGCTTGGCAAAGATATGATCTGTGAATTGCACATGAAAGAAAATGGATTCTTGTTAGGTGAGGGAACATTGGATTGGAAAAAAATATGTGAGACGCTTTTGAAAATGGACTACTACGGTGATGGCTGGATGCAAATTGAATGGGCTATGCCTAAAGATGCCAATGTGGTGGAAAGCTACAAACACAATTTATCTTTCTTAAAAGAAAATTTTGGCTATTAATTATTTGACATTTCTTTCATCAACAATGAAAAAATTTATTTTGCTTTTGCTGACTGCTAGTATATTAACAGCCTGCCGGAATACCGCCAATGAGGAAGCCCCACTACTTCATCTACCTGATGACCTTAAAGCAACATTGTGGGCAGAATCTCCCATGTTTTACAATCCTACCAATATGGATGTGGATGCAAAAGGAAGAATATGGATCACGGAAGCGGTGAACTATCGCAACTTTAACAATGACTCAACAAAATTTCTTCATCATCAAAAAGGAGATCGTGTTATAATTTTAGAAGACACGAACAACGATGGCAAGGCTGACAAGTCAACGGTGTTTGTTCAAGATAAAGATTTAGTTTCTCCATTGGGCATCGCCGTTGTTGATAACAAAGTTTATGTTTCGTGTTCGCCTCATCTGATTGTTTACAGCGATGAAGATGGAGATGATGTTCCCGATAGCAAAGAAATTTTTGTGACTGGTTTCGGTGGGCTTGATCATGACCATTCGTTACATGCCATCGTAGGTGGACCCGATGGTAATTTCTATTTCAACACAGGTAATGCCGGGCCACACATCGTAACAGACAAATCGGGATGGACGCTACGTGCCGGAAGCATCTACTTCGGCGGATCACCATACAATGAAAAAAATCATGGCAACCAAAAAAGCGATGATGGAAAAGTGTGGGTAGGAGGATTGGCGTTGCGCATTTCACCTGATGGAGATGGGCTAAAAGTAATGGGACATAATTTTAGAAATTCGTATGAATCATTCATTGACTCACGTGGAGATCTTTGGCAAAATGATAATGACGATCAGGTGGTAACATGCCGCACTACATGGTTGATGGAAGGTGGCAACGCAGGATACTTTAGCACTGATGGAACACGATTTTGGCAAGCCGATCAACGTCCTGGTCAGGATATTTTTACAGCACATTGGCATCAGGATGATCCGGGTGTTATGCCTGCGGGCGATCGATCAGGTGCGGGAGCACCAACCGGCATTACAGTGAATGAAGGTGATGCCTTAGGTGAAAAATATCGTGGCATGGTACTAAGTGCTGATGCGGGACGAAACGTGATTTTTGGGTATCATCCCAAACTAAAAAATTCAGGTTATGATTTAGGTGAACGCACGAATTTTATCACATCACTTCCTGATGATAATGCTGGATATGTGTGGAATGATTCACTAAATACTACCGATGTAAACAAATGGTTTCGGCCAAGTGATGTAGTAGTAGGAACAGATGGTGCGCTATACATTGCCGATTGGTATGACCCGGTTGTTGGCGGACATCAGATGAAGGACACTGTTGGATATGGAAGAATATATCGCATAACGCCTAAAGGCAAGTCACTAAAAAATCCAAAGCTTGATTTCTCAACAGTTGAAGGTCAACTTGAAGCATTTAAAAATCCAGCTGTACATGTTCACTTTGCAGCATATCAAAAATTAAAATCACAAGGAGAGTCTGTTGTTGAACCAGTAAAAAATTTAGTGAATGATAAAAATCCATACCTACAGGCGCGCGCCATTTGGTTGTTGTCGAAATTGGGGGAGAAAGGAAAAGCAGAAACTGAAAAATTACTAGCAAGTGATAATGTTGAAACACGTGTGGTTGCTTATCGTGCTTTGCGTCAAGTATCGGAATCTATTGTGCCGTATGCTGAAAAATTGATGCTTGATCCGTCACCCTTTGTACGGCGCGAAGTGATTGTGTCTCTACGCGACCTTCCTTGGGAAACAACGAAACCATTGTTGTATAAATTGATGGAAGGATATGATGGGAGCGATCGTTGGTATCTTGAATCGTTGGGGTCTGCATTCGCAGGCCATGAACAAGAAGCGTATGATGAAATGTTGAAACGATTTGATGCCGTTGGTTCAACATCTGACAAATGGAATGAGAAAGTAAGTTCGCTTGCGTGGCGCTTACATCCACCTGGTTCGGTGAAAGCATTTGCCGCACGTGCATCATCTTCAACATTAAATGAAAAAGAACGATCAGAAGCATTAACAGCATTAGCATTTATAAACACGAAAGAGGCGGCATTGGCTATGAGTGATTTGGCGAAAGATAAAATGCAAGATGTATCAGAGCAAGCTACCTACTGGTTGTCCTTCCGACAAAGCAACGATTGGTTTAGTTTGCTCGACTGGAGCAAAACCGGAATTGATGTTGAGCACGAGCGTAAGGTGGCAGAAATGAAAGTGCGTATGGGCAAAATATTGGATGAACACATGTCTCCAGATGAACAAAAATGGAATGCTCTGGCGATGGCCAAAGATGCCGTGGGTGGACAGATGTTGCTAGGCATGGTGGCCGATAAAAAATTACCACAAGGCCTATATCCGATTGTAGCAGAATTTATTTTTGATAATCCCAGTCAAGCGGTGCGTGTGCAGGCTCCTTTATATTTTAAAAAGAAAGGGGCAGTTGTTAGCTATGCTATTCCTTCCCTTGTAAAATTGAAAGCAGACGAAACAAATGGCGCAGAGATTTTTCAAAAGAATTGCTCGTCATGCCACCGTGTCAAAGATAAAGGCATGGACATTGGCCCTGAACTTACAATGATCAACAAAAAGTTTGATAGGGAATCCTTGCTGGATGCGATAATAAATCCAAGTGCAGGCATTGTGTTTGGTTACGAAGCATGGACAATCAATACCAGCGATGGAGAAACGTTTTTCGGTTTTCTGGTAGCCGATGGCGAAAATGCTATTGTTATAAAAGACTTAAGTGGAACCAAGCATACCATTGGTACCGCTAAAATTACCTCGCGCAAAAAGCAAGACAAAAGTCTCATGCCCGAGCCTTTTTCTTTGGGACTCACGGAACAAAATCTTGCCGATGTGTCAGCGTATTTAATGAACATTAATTATTAAAAATTCTATATGAGAATTTCCTCTGTATACTTTTCCTAAGTAGTTGTATTTATTTCTTTTATGACCTGCATGGCACCACATTGGTGAGATTAACATACTATCCGGTTGCGAATCACGGCACCTCCTTTATTGATTTCAATTCCACATTGGTGCGATTAACATCAAATAAAATATTATTCAATAAACACATACCAATATTTCAATTCCACATTGGTGCGATTAACATTTAAAGATGTCACCGCAGCGCCAGCCTCAACTGAATTTCAATTCCACATTGGTGCGATTAACATTGGTAATGAAATGTTTACTACTGGCAATTCGCTAATTTCAATTCCACATTGGTGCGATTAACATTATGTTTCACGTGGCACGACATACGAACTAACGATATTTCAATTCCACATTGGTGCGATTAACATCTTTTTTTATTTTGGCCTCAGTGGTGATTAAGTGAGATTTCAATTCCACATTGGTGCGATTAACATCTTTGCTATGAAAGCCATCAATACAGATAATTTCTGATTTCAATTCCACATTGGTGCGATTAACATAAAGAAATTAGGGTGTGCGTGCCCTTCGGTTTTCGATTTCAATTCCACATTGGTGCGATTAACATTTAACAATATCAGGAGCGTCAGGCACTCATTCATATTTCAATTCCACATTGGTGCGATTAACATCTCTTACTTCGGGGGTCGGTCATCAGTGCACCTAGATTTCAATTCCACATTGGTGCGATTAACATCCTATACGTTCCTTTACCTTTTCAATATCTAA
>JBBRKB010000291.1:0-5491 GCA_038218385.1 Cytophagales bacterium
GGAATGGCTTTAATAACAATGGGGTCTCCGTCAGGATCGAAAACATATTCAGACGGAAGCTGATAGTTGTTAAGGGCAGATTGTTTTACATAGAAGATAGGGAGTTCTTCAACCACAGGTGGTCTATTCACATGATTCACAGTAAACGTGATCGGCTTTCTTATTCTATTTTCATCTTTCCATTTTGCCTGCAGTATCACCGTAAATTCTTTCACCTTCTCTACACGATCAACCAGGTCGAAGGAGGGTTTCCAAAAGAAATTTCCAGTAGAGTCAAATTGAATATTTAACCCGTTTGCATTTTCCAAAGAGAAGTAAGCTTCTTTTGGTGAAGTTGTGGTGACACGGAAATGAATAGGCTCATTTTCGTTCAGCGTATTCCATCCAATAGAATCAGGAAAAAGCATTTCATGCTGCACCTCTTTTTCTTGTGCAACGATGGTTTGACTGAGCAAAAAGCAAAAACAAAAAAGGGGAAGCAGTTTCACGTTCAAAATATTTACGGGTTTGAATTCGGGAGCGTAAATTTAACCAAGATCAATAGTTTCCATCATGTCAGGTAAGAAAAAGTCCGATTACACATTCTTTGACAATGTCTATGAAGTGGTTAAGTTAATACCCAAAGGGAGGGCAACAAGTTATGGTGCCATAGCCAACTACCTGGGCACAAAGTTGAGCGCCCGTATGGTTGGTTGGGCGATGAACGCATGCCCGAAAGGGGTTCCGGCACATCGCGTGGTAAACCATCAGGGTCTTCTTACAGGGAAACATCATTTTACCGGAGCGTATACCATGCAGCAAAAACTTGAGAAGGAAGGAGTGATTGTAATCAACGATAAAATTCAACAATTCAACGCTGTATTCTGGGATCCATCGCTGGAACTGCCCGCGTAAACACCATTCAGAGAAATCTCATTCCCAAAGCTGGAAAAATACAAAAGTAAACCTGCCAAATTTCCCTGATTTCGCTCTTTGGCCTCGTGGCATGAGGTTGGTATTAGGGCATTCAAACAAAAGCAAATGAAAAACTTGAAAAACATTTTACTCGCAACCCTCCTAAGCTTCCCCGTAGTGGTAGCAGCAGGAACATGGGAAGCTGGTAATGATGATTCAAAGGGAAGTGTTTTTGTGCTTAAAGCTGACAAAAAGTTTATCGGGGCCAAGGTTGAAATTTATTCGGCAGGTGGTCAATTGATTACTGCACAGGTAGTGGACAAGAAAAAGATGGTCATCGACTTTGGTGATGTTAAGGTTGGTGTCTACACCATCAAGTTGATTAATGGCGAGGATTCGCAGTCATACAAATTTGAAAAGAAATAAAAGGTTGTATTAAATACACCTAAAGATATAGTGGGGTTGGTTTTAATCGGGTCTAGGTCGTTCTCTGCATGGAGTAACGGCCTTTTCCTTTTTTATGCCTGTTCGGTTTTAGTTCCTTCTTCTCTTGAAACAAGCCAAAGGCCTCCAAAGGTTATAATTCCATTGACAAGCACAATTTCATAACCGAACTCATAGCCTGATAAAAGAGCCTTGGAATGGCTACTCAATAAATAAGAAAGAAAAGGTGAGAGCACACATATAAACGGCACCAGTTTGTCCCTAACATTCCGCTTTGTAAAAATCCCAAAAGCGAATAATCCCAAAAGCGGCCCGTATGTATAACCGGCCACGCTTAAAACGGCATCAATGACTGAGCGTTCATTCACTTCGCGGAAGATGAGAATGATAATAAGAAACAGCACCGAAAATCCTATATGCACGATAAATTTTAAGCGCTTGCGTTCCGCTTCTGTTTTATTTTTAAAATCAAGAAAATCGAAACAAAAAGAAGTGGTCAATCCCGCAAGGGCAGAATCTCCACTTGCGTAGGCAGAAGCCGTAATACCGAGTAAGAAAAAAATACCGGCCACTAATCCCAAGTGGTTGAAAGCAAGCTGTGGATAAAGATCATCAGTAGCGGCAGGAATTGAAATGCCTTTTTGATTACTATAAATAAAGAGAAGTGCCCCGAGCACGAGGAATAACAAATTCACGAAGACCAGAAGCAGGCTAAACCAAAACATATTTTTTTGTGAATCCTCCAGCGTTTTGCAGGTGAGGTTTTTCTGCATAATCTCCTGGTCGAGCCCTGTCATGGTGATGGTAATAAACGCACCGCCAATAAATTGTTTGAAGAAATAAAGTTTTGAATTGGGATCATCAAAATAAAATATGCGACTGTAGCCACTTTCTTCAATGGAAGAAAAAAGGCTGCCGATAGAAAAATTAAGTTCGCTGGAAATCATGTAAACACTAATGCAAACGGCAAGTATCAAAAAGGTGGTCTGAAAAGTATCAGTCCAAACAATGGTTTTAATTCCACCTTTGAATGTGTAGACCCAGATAAGCAAAATGGTGATGGCTACCGTAACACCAAAAGGAATGCCCCATGCTTTAAAAAGAAATAGATCCAGCACATTGGCAGCAAGGTAAAGCCGGATGGCCGACCCCACTGTTCGTGATAGCAGAAAGAACATAGCGCCTGTCTTGTACGACCAAAAACTAAAACGCTCATCTAAATAAGCATAAATGGAAACAAGGTTAAGCTTGTAATAAAGGGGGAGCAATACGGCAATGACCACCATGTAGCCAGCCCAATAGCCTAACACTACCTGAAAATACCCAAACCCAATTTGCCCTACACTTCCCGGCACAGATATAAACGTTATACCCGAAATGGAAGCTCCTATCATTCCATATGCGACCAAATACCAGGGTGATTGGCGGTTGCCTGTAAAAAATGAATTCGTATCTGCCTTTCGCGATGTTATTACCGATATGGCAATGAGGACAAGAAAGTAGACAACGATAATGCTAAGGACGATGGTCTGTGACATGTGTGGCAATTAGGTTCACAAAAAAACCTTTAAAATAGTCAATTCCAAATTTTCAGAAGGTTGATGGTTTGGGATTAAAAAAATGAAATTCCTTATCTTTGTGTGTTGAAGCGGACTACTAAATTAAGTTGGTCATGAAACCCGGATATCAGGAAGAAGTATTAGTGGAGGTTTTGGAGGTAACGGAAACCACCGAAGCTGTTGACTTGATTGTTTTCAACGATGATTACAATACCTTTCAGCATGTGATTGAAACATTAATAAAAGTATGTGAGCATACAACGGAGCAAGCTGAACAATGCACCCTGATCATCCATCACAAAGGAAAATGTGCCGTGAAAAAAGGTACGTTTGAATTTCTGAAACCTATGAAAGAAGCGATCTGCGAAGTGGGCATAGATGCCCGAATACTTTAATCCAAAAAATTACGTGGAGTTTCCTTCCAAACTTATTGAAGATGCTGTCAACCAGATTGCCAAGCTTCCCGGAATCGGAAAAAAATCAGCCTTGCGGATTGTCCTGCATTTAATTCGCGAAAAAGAAATTAGTACCCTTACCCTCACAGACGCGTTAAACATCCTTCGCCAGAATATCCGGTTTTGTATTACCTGTCATAATATTTCCGATACAGAAATATGCTCCATCTGTTCAAGTCATAAGCGCGATCGTAGTATACTCTGTGTGGTGGAAGATGTGAAGGATGTGATGGCTATCGAAAACACTTCTCAGTACAATGGGCTTTACCATGTTCTAGGTGGGGTTATTTCCCCCATTAATGGTGTTGGCCCTGCGGATCTTAAAGTAGAATCGTTGGTCAATCGACTTAGCAATAGCCAATCGGAAATAAAAGAAGTAATCCTTGCTCTAAACCCAACAATGGAAGGAGATACAACATCCTTCTACATCAATAGAAGAATAAAAGAAACAGCGGTG
The DNA here is from genome assembly GCA_038218385.1 of Cytophagales bacterium. Lineage (GTDB taxonomy): Bacteria > Bacteroidota > Bacteroidia > Cytophagales > Cyclobacteriaceae > JBBRKB01. The sequence continues at coordinate 3,810 of JBBRKB010000291.1, forward strand.
AAGATAAGTTCTATTGCCCGCGGCGTTCCCGTTGGGGGTGATTTGGAATATGCTGACGAGATTACCTTAGGAAGAAGCATCACAGGAAGAACACTTTTTAATTAGCAAATCAATGTCGTTTACTAAATCTCATTACTATCCCGCTCTCGGAGAGGGTTAAGACAAATTGCTTATGTAAGCGTTACTGATTGTTAATTATCAATTTCTTTTTCAGCCCGCCTTTTATTGAAAAGGCTTTAAACCTCAGAGGCTGGTCTGTTCATTCCTTCCATCTTATTGATTTAATGCTTTTCTTTGCACGCTTTTAAAAAAACAAAACATCCATGGGTAAACTTTCAAACCGCATTGAGGCTATTCAAGAATCTGCCACATTAGCGATGGCTGCAAAAGCTCGCGAATTCAAAGCGCGAGGAATTAATGTTATTGGCTTAAGTCTGGGTGAACCGGATTTTAAAACGCCCAAACATATTTGTGAGGCAGCCAAGAAAGCTATTGATGATGGAAAATATTTTGCCTATCCTCCTGTGCCAGGATATCAGGATTTGCGCGAAGCACTTGCGGCAAAATATCAAAAGGAAAATAATGTTCCCTACAAAGCGGAGAACATACTCGTATCAAATGGTGCCAAGCAATCTATTGCCAACGCTATGATCGCCTTGTTGAACCCGGGTGATGAGGTGGTGGTGTTTGCGCCATATTGGGTAAGCTACGATGCCCTTGTGCGGTTGGCAGAAGCAACGCCTGTAATTATTTCAGGCGGTATTGAAAATGATTTCAAGGTTACTGCCGAGCAACTTGAAGCGGCCATCACACCAAAAACAAAGGCCATCATTTTTTCATCACCGTGTAATCCTACAGGTTCAGTCTTTACGAAAGGTGAGCTGGAGTCCATTGCGAAAACAGTGATGAAGCATCCTGATCTTTTAGTTATTGCCGATGAAATTTATGAACATATTAATTACACGGGCGAACAGGTAAGCATTGCATCTTTTCCAGGAATGTTTGATAGAACCATTACCGTAAATGGTTTTGCAAAAGGATATGCCATGACGGGCTGGCGCGTGGGCTACATTGCTGCACCGAAATGGATCGTTGATGGATGTAACAAAGTGCAAGGGCAGATCACCTCGGCTAATTGTTCTATCGCACAACGCGCTGCATTGGAAGCCATCACAGGCGATCAGGAACCAACCCTGAAAATGGTTGATGAATATAAAAAGCGAAGAGATATTGTTTATGATTTGCTTAAGGAAATTCCAGGTATCAAAACGAATTTGCCGCAGGGCGCATTTTACTTCTTTCCTGATGTAAGCTATTATTTTGGTAAGTCTGACGGAACCATAACGATCAACAATGCTGAAGATTTCTGCATGTACATGCTTGAACATGCACAGGTTTCATTGGTATCGGGCGGTGCATTTGGTGATGAGAACTGTATACGTCTTTCCTACGCGGCTTCAGAAAATGATTTACGATCAGCCATGAAGCAATTGAAGGATACGCTTTCTAAATTGAAGTAAAAAATATCAAGAGTTTATATGGAAAAAGGCATCTGAAAGGATGTCTTTTTTTTAATTTTGAAATTGCTCTTCCAGTGGAAGATGTTTCTCCAGATCGTTAAGGATTTTCTTGTTGATCGGTGTTTCTTTTATGACATTATAATTTTCCCAGAATTTTTTATT
>JBBRKB010000292.1:0-5439 GCA_038218385.1 Cytophagales bacterium
GTGCTAAAATGTCTTTTTCCACCACGATTGGAATACGATAAGACCCCAAATACGAGCATGGATCTCACCTGGATTGGATGAGAAGAGTTGTTTTTTGAGTTTTTGAATCTCTGACAGTTCGAAAATCCCCTGGTCTTGAATAAACTGGTCGTTCAATAGATCATCCTCGATCAGCGACCGACATTCTTTTCGGAACCATTTTAACAGAGGAACCTCAAAACCCTTTTTCGCTCTATTATATAAAGGAGCGGGGAGGATATCCCTGAACGCGTCTTGCAAAATTTTCTTCCGAATGGTTTTGTCCAATTTAAAACTAGCTGGCAAACTAAAAACAAAGTCGACAAGGCGATAATCCAAAAACGGTACGCGCACTTCCAGGCTGTTGGCCATGCTCATGAGATCCACCTTCGTCAGCATGTCGTTAGGCAACACCAATTTCATATCGCTGAGTAGAATGGCGTTGATGTCGCTGTCCTCTTTAATGTCTTTTAATAGAGCTGATTTTGTTGCCGTGTATGCTGGCAAGTCGATTTTATCCTTTGCCGTGCTCGACATCAAATTGAAAGCATCGCCTTCTTTTACAAATGATGCCCAGCGCCAGTAACGTTCAGGAAGGGAGAGCTTCATCCCCTCAGCGAAGCGGTCGAGTTGCCGCGCTTTGTTTGAAAGCGGATTGTTTCGCGATTGCGGAAATAATTTCCAAAGTGAACCAAGGTTTTTTACGAGTGATTCTTTTACACCGGGCTTTATCGACCGTAAGAGCGCGGAGTGTTTGTTGTACCCACTGAAAAGTTCATCAGCTCCATCGCCAGACAAGGCAACCGTTGCATGTTTGCGTGTTTCTTTACTGAGTATATAAACCGCAATGGCTGAAGAATCGGCAAAGGGTTCGTCCAGGTAATTCAACACATGATGAAGGTGTGAATACAAATCAGTATTGGAAAGTGAAAATACAGTATGCTCTGTTTTGAAATGTTTGGCAACAAGACGTGCGTAAGCTGTTTCATCAAAAAACTTTTCATCCCGATAGCCAATCGAAAAGGTATGCAGGTCGGGTTTGTGTTTGCTGGCCAATGCCGTAATAATAGATGAATCCGTTCCACCACTTAAGAAAGCACCTACGGGAACATCTGCCACCAATCTTTTTTGCACAGATGATTCTAAAAGTTCTTTGACAGTTTCTTTTGCTTTATCGTATGTAATATTTTTGTCAATCTTTGTTTCATGATAAGGTATAGTGTAATAGGTTTCTTCCTGAAGTTTTTGTCGTGATACAGTAAGGTAATGGCCGGGTAAAAGTTTGCGGACATGCGTTAAAATTGTCGCGGGAGCAGGAATGTAATTCAGTTGAAGGTATGTATAGAGCGCGTTATAATCGAGTTCTTTATCGATACCATACCTGACAATGGATTTCATTTCGGATCCAAAAATAAATTTATCTTCATCGAACACATACAACAAAGGCTTGATGCCATAGCGATCACGCGCCAGAAAAAATATTTGCTCTAGTTTATCATAAATACAGAAGGAAAAAAAACCGTTTAGTTTGTTCAGGCATTTTTCTTTTTCCTTGATAAATAATTGAAGCAGCACTTCTGTGTCTGAGTGGGAATCAAAGGCAACACCAGATGTTTCAAGTTCAGAACGAAGCTCCTGGAAATTAAAGATCTCGCCATTGAACACAAGGCAGTAGCGATGAGATGAATCCCACATGGGTTGGTTCCCTGCTTCGCTCGTGTCTATAATAGAGAGTCGCCTGTGACCTAGTGCCACCCATTCATCCAGATAAACATCCTGAACGTCGGGGCCGCGTTTACTTAATGTTTCCGTAGCGGCCGTAACATGTATTTTGTTAAATTTTCCGACCAGGTTAAAAGCAAATATTCCGGTGATGCCACACATGGATTTCTATGAATGAATAAGGTGGTGTAAGTTAAAAAGATTATCGTTCATGCTTTCGCTTTTTACGCAAAGCCAGTGGCAGGCGCATCCCCAACATAAGAGAGACCCATCCCAGTAGAGCGACATGTTCCCAATAACTTCCTCCGGCATTGAGCACGAGACCGCGCACACGGGGAAGGTAGGTCATAAAGAAAATCATCCAAACGTAGTAGTGGTACATAATTTCACTGACGGCAAATGTCTTTACCGAAATTTTTTCTTTTTGAAAAAGTTCAACCAAAAACGGCATGGCAAAAATAAAGGCATAAGCGAGAAAGCCACCAGCAACACGCACAGGATTTAAAATGATATCCGCTTTGGCAATATACACTAACAGTTCTACTAAATGGATGCCATGCGCCAACGCAAAAGCATGGTAAGGCTTGACGAGGTAGGTAGTAATAATGTTGTTCTTATCAGTACCCACCAGAAAGATGATGCTAAAAAGAAAAAGTGAAAATCTTCCTGAGTAACGGGCAACGGCCTGAAGGCTTTCTACGGTAAACCCATATTGAAAAAGCGCAAGCGAGATGATGAATGTTTCAATAATGATAATTGAAACAACAATGTGTTTGAACGTATGTGTGAATGTTAACCGGTGGTTCAATGGGTGGGATTTTTCTTACCGGTATAAAATTAAACAACTTTACGAAATCTGTGTGTGATGGATTTCGTAAAGTTGTTTAGGAAAATCTTTTTACAATACTTTTATCATAATGTTTTTGAATGTGATCTCATGATCGTGATCTTGAAAATCGATGTGGCCTTTTGGTTGAATACCATATCCGGCAGCGTCTTTCCATTTGCTGGCTGCCTTTCTTTGCTTCCAGTCGTCAGACAGAAGTTCGTATTCAACAACTTTAGAACCATTGAGCCAATGCTCCACATGGTTGCCGTTCATGATTAATTTTGATGTGTTCCACTCGCCTGCTGGCTTAACAACTTTTTCTGTTGGCGCATACATGTCATAGGCCGCACCTGAAAGTTGGACATCTTTTAAAGGATCTTTCCAACCCGCATCATCCATCAATTGAAATTCTGGCCCCGTGAAATACGGTTCCTTCTCCGTCTCTGTGGCGCGGTATATCAATCCACTGTTTCCGCCTGCTGAAATTTTCCAATCCAACATCAGTTCGAAATTTTCGTATTGTTCATTCGTCAAAATATCAACGTGATAACCTGTTGAGTCTCCTGGCTTGCAGTGTAGGGTGCCATCTACTACATCCCACTTTGTGTTTTCTTTATTTTGATAAAAGTGCCAGCCATCCAGCGAGGTGCCATCAAAGAGGGATTTCCATCCGTCTGCTTTTAGTTCGGGCGTTAGTCCTTGAACGATAGGTTCCTCAACAACAGCGGTACTTTCCTCAGTCGTTTCTTTCTTAGGTGTACATCCGGCCACGCATGCAATAAGAGCCAGCATGAAATACTTTTTCATAGGTTTGGTTTTTAAGGTGTAATTGATTTTAAAGAAGTAAGATAGTAAAAATCAAAGCAACCTGAACGTCTATTTCCATTAGCGGAAAGAATTGTCTTTAAAATATTTTTCCTGGATTTAAGATTCCATTGGGGTCAAACACACCCTTTATTCCTCGCATAAGATTTAAGTTGACTTCACTTAAAGCGATAGACATATAAGGTTGCTTCGTAATACCAATGCCATGTTCACCGGACAATGTGCCGCCAAGCTTTACGGCCAGTTTGAATATTTCACCAATACCTTCCGGGATTTTTGTTTCCCAGGTTTCCTCATCAATGTCTTCTTTCAAAATGTTGACGTGTAGATTTCCATCTCCCAAATGACCAAAGCAAACGGTGTTAAAACCAAAGGCTTTTCCAATTTCTTTTATACCTGAAATAAGATTGGGCATGTTGGCACGTGGCACCACTACATCATCTGATTTGGTTATAGTATACCAGTTAACAGCAGGTGAGACATTCCGGCGCATTTTCCAGAGTTCATCCTTTTGTGCGGTACTTTCGGCAAATAATACTTCTCCCACTTCAAATTTTTCAACTACCGTCATCACACGTTCAGCATCACGCATCAATACTTCATCATCGTTGCCATCCAACTCACATAAGAGAAAGGAACCCATGCCTTCGGCAAAAGTTGTTGTTACCGGACTGTGCAAAACTTTTTCACAATATTCAACCGTGCGCGTTATCGCTTCACGTTCAAAAAACTCTACACCGGATGGTGTGATGCCAGCGACAAAGATTGCCGAGATGGCACGACAAGCTTCTTCGTTGGTGCTGAAGGGTATGAGCATCAATACATTTCGCTGAGGGTAGCCACGAAGTTTAAAAACAATTTTAGTGATGATGCCTAACGTACCTTCACTGCCACACATTAATTGTGTTAAGTTATAGCCCGTTGAATTTTTCAATACATTGGCACCCGTCCAGATTATTTCTCCTGTAGGTAAAACAACCTCAAGATTCAAAACATAATCGCGTGTAACGCCATACTTTACCGCTTTCGGTCCACCCGAATTGTTGGCAAGGTTGCCACCTAAAAAACAAGAACCTTTGCTTGAGGGATCAGGAGGATAGAACAACCCCTTTTCTTTCACGGCATCTTGAAAAACTTCGGTGATTACACCGGGCTCAACCGTTGCCTGAAGATTTAATTCATCTATTTGCAAAATGGAATTGAATCGCTCCAAAGAAATGACTATTCCTTTGTGAATGGGTAATGCACCACCTGTCAATCCGGTTCCTCCACCTCTGGGTGTTACAGGTATTTTATGAGTGTTGCAAAGTTTTAAAATGCTACTTATTTCTTCGGGAGTTTTGGGTTTCAAAACAATATCCGGAAGGAAAGAATATTCTTTCGTTTTGTCGTGTGAATAATCGTAGCGGCTAGTGTCATCAAGAAACACATACTCTTTACCGACTATAGTTTCCAGTTGACTAACAACATCCTCCGATACTTCTGTAAATGCCATGAATGCGGTATATTTGAATGATCGATATTTTTTAAGCTTTTACAATGAATGCATTTTTTAAACTCAAAGTTAAACAAAAGCTTCTTTGCCATTGGTTCCTTGGCGCTGTGCTTTTAACATCCGCGTGTGCTTCACACAAAAAGTTGAACGTACGTGATGACAAAGTTGACAAAGTTATTGAAGCAGCGCGAAGTTACACAGGGACACCATATAAATATGGAGGAACAACCCGAGCCGGCATGGATTGCTCGGGTCTCCTGTTAAATTCGTTTCATGCAATCGATTTTAACCTTCCACGCAGTTCTGCTGATCAAAGTAAAATTGGAAAGGAAATTAAAATGAACGAGCTAGAGCCTGGCGATTTGGTGTTCTTTGCCACGGGAAGAAAAAAGAAACAAGTGACGCATGTAGGCCTGGTGACGGAAGCCAAAGGAAAAGACAATGTGAAATTCATCCATGCTTCATCATCACTGGGTGTGGTAGAGACAAACATCTTTGCCGATTATTATGTGAAGCGATTTCGAGGGGCGAGGAGAGTGATTGACTAGCA
>JBBRKB010000293.1:0-5433 GCA_038218385.1 Cytophagales bacterium
CGAATACCACCAGTCGTAAGCACAGAAGACATGGTATATCCCATTGCTCGTTGCACGGGTGTGAACGCATCGTGCGCCTGATCGGGGCCTCCCCATGCGTCCAGTTTTTCGGTGTTCAGCACTTTCTCAACTGCGCTGAAATAATGTGGCGGTAAAATGCAATCGGAATCAAAGACAACAAAGTATTCACCTCGTGCATGCTTATAACCAAAATTTCTGCTAGGGCCTGGGCCTGTATTGGGTTTAAAAAAATAATGTATTGACAACGTGTCGCGAAAACTATCTACCACCTGTTCACTCCTTACGGAAGACCCGTCTTCAACAATAATAACCTCAAAGTCTTTCACCACTTGGGCAAGCAAACTTGTCAGAAGTTCTTTGACTTCTATCGGTCGGTTGTAAACCGGAATGATGATGGAGTACTTCGGCAACTTCATTCCCCAAAGTAACACAAAAGAAAATGAAGGTATAGCGCGTCTTCACCTCTGTCTATCCAAGCGCGCTTGTTGGTGCACCACTGTCCCCCGCTGGCGGGGTTAGGGGGTGGATAAACTTAAACGTTTAGCTTTTGAAGAAACGTGATTGAAATAATCAATGAAAAGATTTGATGCGAATAAAAGATGAAGCGTCTTCACCTCCCCCTACCCCCTCTCGAGGGGGATAAGTTTTCTGGAATAGTTGGTCTATCCATTAGCAACATAGGAAGTAAAAAATTCTTTAAATCCAAAATAAAAATTTTCAACCGCGCTTGGTGAGTACCACTGTCCCCCGCTGGCGGGATAAGTTTTCTGGAAGGGGTTGGAGTTGGTCTATCCTTCTATGTGATGGTATCAAAATTACTTCACAGTTTTATGCAGTAAAAGAGCAAACTGACTTCTGGTTCCATTAGGACAATTGCCTATTTGGAAATACTTTTGCAAGCAATGAAGGGTTCTGTATTACATTCAAAGGGAATACTATCGACCTTGTTACTCACTGTAACATTGTGCCTTGGACTTTTCACTTTTTCAGCACCTCCCCAAACGAGTGGATCAAAACCTGTGCAGACAGAACAGGTATTTTCTAACAGATACAAATCTTCACTTCCTACTACCCATTTTACAAGCAACGCCCTGCTTGCTTGTTTCAAAAATCAATTGGTCACCTCATCGCTCGAAGCGAATGTTGTTCTGTATTATAACAGGTTAATCCAACTTCAATTCAGTTGCTTATCCAGGCGATTGTATTTCGTTTATCATCCCGGCTATTTCTTACAAAGCAAATCAATTCCCCAAAGTTCATGTGAAGATGCGTTTAACGCAATAGGATAATTTCTAATCCTAACTACACAACTTACTAATGAACTTGCTGTCTACAAAACAGCGTCACACTTTCCTTTTTACTAATGAAAAAATTTAAGCGAATCCTGAGGCTTATGGGCTTCATACTTATCATGATTTTGTCCCTTGCGGGTGGAGTACCTGTCTCTATCAACAAAAAGAAAGAAGATTTTAATGATATAGAAATTGAAATGGTGGAATCACGAGATGATGATTTTGAATTAAAAGATGTGGATCCTAAATGAGTACGCGAAAGAGACGCTAAGAAACGCCAAGTTTTGATACGAACCTTTGTGGATTAATACGTTTGGAGATTCCAAAAGAGAATAGAACTACCTATCAATCTCACCCAATACAATATCAATCGAACCAAGAATGGCAATGAGGTCGGCTACTAAAACACCTTTGGAGATCTCTTGTAACACCGATAAATTGGCGAAGCTGCACGAGCGGCACTTGCATCGATAGGGTATATCGCTGCGGCCATCGGCACGAAAATAAAAACCTAGTTCGCCTTTCGGAATTTCGCCACGCACATAAAAATCTTGGGCAACAGGGCGTATCTTTTTAGGCACAAGAGCTTGTGGATCAAAATCACGCGTGCGCTTATGCTCGCCCGTGAGTTTGTCCAAGCATTGTTCAATAATTTTTAACGACTGATGTATCTCTTCCATGCGCACCCACGTGCGGTCCCAGCAATCCCCTACCGTTCCCATCTTACCTTCTCCAATAGGAACAGAGAAATCTATCTCAGGATAAACGGAGTATCCATCAACCTTCCGCAAATCATAGCGAAGACCAGAGCCGCGTAAGGTTGGTCCCGTCACTCCGCAGTTGATGGCCAGATCAAGTGGCAACACACCTACATTGGCAGTGCGGTCAATAAATATTTTATTCTCAATTAAAATAACTTCGAGCTCACGAAACTTCGGCTTCACGTAGTTGACAAATTCCCTGCACCGTGTTTCAAAATCAACAGGCAAGTCGTAAAACAAACCGCCAACCCAAATGTAGTTGTACAACAAACGTGCACCCGATGCCCACTCGAGCAAGCGAAGGATATGTTCGCGGTCGCGCATGATCCAGAAGAAAGGTGTGAACGCACCGATGTCCATACCATAGGTGCCAATGGCAATCATGTGTGACGCAATCCGGTTCATCTCAGCAACCAATACACGAATGTATTCTACACGTTTTGGAATTTGATCAGCAATGCCCAACATGCGCTCAACACCCATCGCATAGATGTGTTCGTTGTTCATGGCCGTTACATAATCCAATCGATCAACAAAAGGAATGATTTGATTGTAAGGAAGATTCTCTGCATGCTTTTCAAAACACCGATGAAGATACCCGATGTGTGGCGCTACTTCTTTAATAATTTCACCATCCATCAATACTTCCAAACGGAGTACTCCGTGTGTGGAAGGATGCTGCGGCCCAAGGTTCAAAATCATTTCTTCTGAACGAAGGTTCTCTACCTGAAACTTGTTAGGCTCAGATAACAGCAAGTTGTCTGGTTTGTATTTATATTGAATGTGATCGGTAGGCATTAACGTTGCTGTTTAATATTCAATTTTAATACCGCGATAATATTCTTCATGTGTATAATCTTTGCGAAGAGGGTGACCCTTCCAATCCGCAGGAAGCAATATCCTTCTCAGGTCTGGATGGTTCAGAAATTTTATTCCCAGCAGATCATACGCTTCACGTTCATGCCAGTTGGCTGCCTTCCAGATGTGAGTTACACTTTCAACCTCAGCATGATCGCGTGCCACCGTTACCATCAAGGCCACTTGAAAATTGTACGGAATAGAACTCAAGTGATAGATAACATCCATTGTTCCTTTCTCAACACCATTATCCACTCCGGTAACATTCACCAGCATATCAAAATAGGTGGAAGGATTTTGTTGAAGTTGGTAGCATACATTTAGTAAGTCGGCAGCCTGTATACGAAATGCTTTCGGGGTGCTGTGTTGCTCTACGGTGCAGCCATGGGCACACGCACCGGTAACGATGGATACCAGTTGGTCGAACTCAGGCATGTGCTTTATTTTTTTTCATAAGGCGCTCCAGTGCAGCAGGTGCCATCAAACTTTCGCTTCTAATTTTCTCCTGCAGTTTTAAAAATCCACCAATCAACGCTTCCGGTCTGGGCGGACAACCCGGCACATATACATCTACCGGAATAATTCTATCAACACCTTTCACCACATGATAACCATGTTGCCAATATGGGCCACCACAATTTGAACACGAACCCATTGACACTACATAGCGTGGCTCTGGCATTTGTTCATACAATCTTTTTATTCTGTCCGCCATTTTAAAGGTAACGGTGCCGGCTACGATCATCACATCCGATTGGCGCGGTGAGGCGAAAGGTGCCATACCAAATCGGTCCATGTCATAGACCGATGTGCCTGTTGCCATAAATTCGAAAGCACAGCATGCTATACCAAACGTCATGGGAAACATAGATGACAAACGTGCCCAGTTGATCAGGTCATCCAACTTGGTAATGATTACTCCACCACTTTCAAAATTCTGATCGTGCAGTCCCATCTATCCAAATGTATTAAAATCAAACATTGACAAAGTTGTCCAGGTTCTTGTGTTACTTATATTTCTCATTGATTTTTTCGTACAAAGACCGCGGAACACTTGATGTAAATTCAGTCGGCTTCGGATCTGGTTTTATCCAATCCAGATGGCCATTCACCCAGGCATAAGCAAGACCCAGCGCCAGCACGAGAATAAAAATTATCATTTCAACAAGTGACATCCATCCCCACATTCCATCGGTGGTTTTGAATAATTCTTTATTGGCAAAAACGGTTGCCCACGGAAATAGAAAAACGAGTTCCACTTCAAAGAGAAGAAAGATCAAGGCAATGATATAAAACCGAACATTAAATTGTGTCCATGCAGCACCCACAGGTTCTTCACCACTTTCATACGTTGCGTATTTCTCAGCGTTAGGACGATTGGGACGAAGCACCCATGATATGAACAAGGACATCAAAATAAAAAGGATCCCTCCTATTATAAAGAGCAGTACTTCACCAAATCCCGATAGGTAAACATCCTCATTACTCATGGAGCCAAATATAAGCACGCAAGGTGAGGCGGCCTAATAAAATGACGAAGGACGAATGACGATTGACGAATGCTGGAGGTTCTATTGATTTTCTGCGGCTCGAAATTGCTGAGTCTTTTTAATGGCTATGGGTGCAAAGATTTTGCTAAGAAAAAGGGAGTAATTTTTAACTGAACGAAAACTGCCATACACTATGAGTAATGTTAAGGGAATGGATAGCTGGCTGATAAATCATCAATCGACCAAAGGTCTTTTCTTGATCATGCCACCTTTGATGTCGTTTACACTGTTCTCTACCACGAAGGCATTCTCATCTATTTTGGCAATCTCAGTTTTCATTCTTTGCAGTTCAAGGCGCGTGATCACCGAATAGATCACATCATAATCTTTGCTGCGGTGACCGGTTTTACCAAATCCCCCTTTACCTTTCAAAATAGTTACACCCCTGCCCATGTTGTTGGTGATCGCATCTTTTATTTCATCACTACGGTCAGAAATAATCATCACGCTGGTATATTCTTCAATACCGTGTACCACGAAGTCTACCGTTTTGGAAGCAACCAGGTAGGTGAGTATGGCATACAAGGCTGTCTCCATGTTTAAAATGTAGGCCGCAGCCGAAAAAATAATAATATTAAAAACCAGAATAATATCACCAACTGTTAGGGTCGTTTTTCGGCTTGTGTAAATCGCCAATACTTCTGTTCCATCAATTACACTTCCCCCACGAATGGAGAGGCCAATACCCAATCCCAAAAAGAAGCCACCGAAAAAGGCGATCAATAATTTATCAGAAGTGATGATAGGGAAACTCACCAATTGCAATACAATGGCCAGCAAGAGAATAGCAATCAATGTTTTGACAGCAAACTTTTTTGAAATCTGCGTGTACGCAATAAGTATAAACGGAAGGTTGATAATCACAACAAGGTAAGACAAATCAATTTTGGTAAGAAAATTCGTCAATAAAGAAATACCCATCACCCCGCCATCCAAAAAATGATTAGGTAA
>JBBRKB010000294.1:0-5424 GCA_038218385.1 Cytophagales bacterium
CCAGCATAAAAGAAGCGCAAAATCTTTTCGAAATAAAAAAGGGACTCCGTGAAAGGGGATACCATGCGCCCCTTGTTGCAGACATTCACTTTACACCAAACGCTGCTGAGCTTGCTGCGCGGTTGGTAGAAAAAGTGAGGATCAACCCGGGTAATTACGCTGATAAAAAACGTTTCGAAACCATTGCCTATACCGACCTCGATTATGAGGCAGAACTGGAACGCATTCGAAAGAAGTTTACACCCTTAATAAAAATATGTAAAGAGCACGGCACTGCTATGCGCATAGGTACCAATCATGGTTCACTATCGGATAGGATCATGAGCCGTTATGGCGATACACCACTCGGCATGGTAGAGTCTGCGTTGGAATTTCTTCGCATTTGTGAAGACCTTCAATATTATAATATTGTGCTCTCTATGAAGTCCAGCAATACACAGGTAATGGTGCAAGCATACCGGTTACTGGTTCATAAACTGGATGAAGAAGGTTTGAAACCATATCCCCTACATTTGGGTGTAACAGAAGCAGGTGACGGAGAAGATGGTCGCATCAAATCGGCTGTCGGTATCGGTACATTGTTAGAGGATGGTTTGGGAGATACCGTACGTGTTTCTCTCACAGAAGAACCTGAAGTTGAATCGCCAGTGGCGCAAATAATGGTTGATCGATATGCGGATCGAAAAGGTCACGATGATATAAAGCCCTTGTCGGAATATTCCGCTGATCCCTTTAGTTACAATAGAAGAGCAACACGCGAAGTGCTCAACATCGGAGGCAAACATCAAGTGCCACGCGTTATTGCCAACCTTAGTGATATTGACATTGTTGATTACAAAGATTTGAAATGCATTGGCCATTTTTATTTACCTGAACCCGATAAATGGCGGATGAAAGATCAGGGTGCTGACTATGTTTACTCAGGTGATGCACCTATTCCGTTCATGTTGCCCAATGGATTAAAAGAAATTCGGAATTACAATCAGTGGATCGAATCGGATGATAAGGTAAATAAATTTCCCCTGTTTGAAATATCGGAATACCACGCAGGAAACCAAAGACATCATGACCTGAATTTTATAAGGATAAAGGTGGATGTGTTGACTACCGAACTGATGGAAGAATTGCGCATGGACAAAACAGCTGTTGTGATTATGGAGACCTCCAATCAACATGCCATGGCCAGTTTGAGGCGTTCTTTTTTTAGTTTGGTTGAAAAGGATGTAAACATTCCGGTTATTATTTCCAGAACTTATAACAGTACAGATGATGATCGTTTTATGATCCACGCATCAACCGACATTGGCGGATTGTTTATCGATGGATTTGGCGATGGTATCATGTTGAACGCAACGGGCAAAGGAGAGAAAGTTGAGCAACTCCGATGGGCAGATGTAAGCAACAAGACAGCCTTCGGTATTCTTCAAGCTACCCGCAACAGAATGTCAAAGACAGAGTACATCTCTTGTCCTTCATGTGGCCGCACCTTGTTCGACTTACAAGAAACCACTGCGATGATTCGTAAGCGCACCGATCATTTGAAAGGTGTGAAGATCGGTATCATGGGCTGTATCGTAAATGGCCCTGGCGAGATGGCCGATGCCGATTATGGATATGTGGGATCAGGCCCATCCAGAATCACATTGTATAGGGGAAAAGAAGTTGTGAAGCGAAATGTGCCTGCCGTACATGCTGTTGATTTATTAATTGAATTAATAAAAGAAGACGGCATTTGGAACGAACCTGAATCGGTTGATGTATTTGTATAAAATAAATAGGTATGGAAAATAAAACCCCACTGCAAAGAGCAGAAGAGAAGGAGCAGAGCAAAGGTAAGGTGAAGGAGTTTTTCCATGTGGGTGAGGTGCTGGGATATTTTTTCCGTAGACATGATCCCAACCGCCCAAAGAATTTTAACATCCGTGCCATGCACATCATTAATAAGATTGCCATCGGTCTTTTCATTATTTGCCTCATGATCATGCTTAAGCGGTGTGTATTTGGTTATTGATACCCAGCTATAATGTCGTTGACTTAAGCTTCTTAGGTATGGCCTCACATCAGTCCTCTCCAAAAGAGCGGAAGAAAGAGGAACTTAAGTCAACGACATTGACTCAGCTATTTGAATAGCGAATTCATGACGATTTGCTAAATTCTTTCCATAAAATCCGTATTTTTAAAAGTTTTAATCCACTAAAACGGCCAATTTGATCGTTTTAGCACGGGTAGGGTTTTGTTATTTGAATAAAATGGGCTCTATTCTTGGATCAACCACTGAAAAATTGTTTGAACTACCCTACTGAATGATAAGGGCATTTTTTGTTATGGTTCTGTTTACACTTACGTTGGGCGCTTGTACCCAGCGAATGGTTTGCCCTGCATACCAGAGTGCGTTTATATATGACAAGGAAACTCTGCGCAAAAAATTCAGCTACTTTCAAGAGGACTCTACACCTAAAATACTCACGGCCAGCAAAAATAAATACCTCATTGCAGAAGCTGTTCCCTATCGTAAAAAATTAGCGAGCATGGCTACCGTGGAGATGAAGGATATACATCCCATTGTACCCGATTCTTTAACCATGGATGGAGATGTATCGCTGGCTGAACTTGATAGGGCAGCACGTTCGGTAATTGACAGCACCTACATTGTGGATGTAGACCGCGAACAGGACAGTATCGCTACGGAGGAAGACAGCATTTATGTGATCACTAAAGACAAAGAGCTGCGATACCTTCGTTTTGTTAAAGACAGTATAAAATACAACGTGGATCAGATTCGATTAAATGTTGATCAGGATAATTACATGTGGTACCTACGTGATTGGCTTGTTCTACCCGATGTAAGGCTGGCCCAACTGCAAGGCAACAATAAGGATAGTGAGGCAGGCAAGTCGGGCAAGAAAGAGCGAAAGGGCATAAGAGGATTCTTTAAAAAGTTATTTAAGAAGAAAGAAAAAGTGCCCCTTGATAGCGCAGGTCAGGCAGCTCCTATTGAGAAATCAGAATTTGATTTTGATTATGGTGATGATGTGAAACCGAATGAACCTGAGGAAGCACCAGTTGAAAAGAAAAAGGGAATTTTCTCTTTCTTGAAAAAAGATAAAAAGGAGACAGCTCCTAAAGAGGAGAAGCCAAAAAAGGAAAAAGCACCGAAGGTCAAAAAAGAAAAAACGCCGAAGAAGGCCAAAGAAGAAGCTGCGGACGAACCTGCAGAAGAGAAGCCGGCAGATGATGGTTTTTAGATTATGAATGTAGTAATCGTTTGAGCTGCATGAATTAAGGTTGCTACTGGCAACATTTCAACAAAATAGGTGGCTCCTATGGAGCCGGATTTGATAAATATCTGAGATTCTATAAATAGGAAACTCCTACGGAGTTGATTCTACATCGCTCCTAACCGAATAGCTTTCAATTGAAAATTCACTAATGTATCGTAATGTTTTAACAACTCTGTAGGGAGGTATCCTAAACCAAATCACCTTCAGCCATAAAATTTAGTAGGAATTGTTTGTAGCGAATCGTGATATCACACTAACTCCGTAGGAGTTTCCTGTTTTTAGAATTTCGCATTTTGAATGCGCCAGACTCCGTAGGAGTCTCCTAATAAATTTCAGACACAACCGTAATTTATCTAAACCTAATCGCCTTCAATTAAAAAAATCAGAATATGATTCTTCTGATTTTAACTACGCTGAAACCAAGTCTGCTTTATTCACCAGCCTGTATAAATATTCGTGGTAGATGTGCCTACGTGCAAAACGATCGGGCTTATCTGAGTTTAGGAATTTATTGTAAACTGATTTTGGTATAGAGAAGAATTCGTAACAGCTTCCATCGGCAAAATTTATCTTCAGCGTTTGAGACTTGAAATCAAAGTTTACAATCTTCGAAGATTCGATCACTTCTGTATACTTCTCCTGATTTTGAGTTTGTGTTTCAGGTGCAATACTCACCAATAGGTGATACGCTTCTATGAATGCTTTGCTTTTTTCTTCAGCCTCCAGTTTGGCGTTGTCGTCACCTTGTATTTTATCTGGATGCCAGTCCTTCATAAAGTTCCGGTAAATTGTTTTTAAATCTTTCAGTTCAACGTCTTTATCAACGCCCAATAGCTTTCTGGATTCGATTATTTTTTTCATGGCGCGCAAAAATAAACTATTTATATGAAATGCCTAAATGCTTTCTTGGCGCAAACGTTGGCATTGCTTCCTGGAGTTTCAATTCTATTTTATTCCTTTTGGTTATGGATATACTTTATCTCAAATGTTTGAAAAGATTATGCTGGGATGTTGGGTAGGAATAAACTTATAATATACCGATCGGTATATTATAGTAATTACTTTTTCTATATTTGTCCCATGTCAAAGGCAGCACGTACACGGCAGTTCATTGCAGAGAAGACCGCCCCAATCCTTAATAAAAAAGGTTTTGGCGCCACTTCACTTCGCGATTTCACGGATGCTACGGGTTTGACAAAGGGTGCATTGTATGGAAATTTTAAGGATAAGGAAGATATTGCATCAGCTGCGTTTGCATATTCTGTAGCGAAGGTGAAGAAACTGGTTGGCAAAAAAGTAGAGCGTGCTACCACCTATCAAAAGCAATTGGAGGCACTTCTGGATTTTTATTCAGAATATGTTTTTAATCCGCCGGTTCCGGGTGGTTGTCCGTTGCTGAATGCTGCTGTGGAAACAGATGATTTTCATACCAGCATGCGCAAGGTGGTGGCGAAAGAACTTGTTTCCACTATTGACTTTATTGATTCACTTCTGCAAAAGGGAATAGCGGAAGGCGAGTTTATTTCTGAAATAAAAACACGGGAGCTGGCTTATACTTTTTTTTGCGCTGTTGAAGGAGCCTTGATGTTTGCCCGTGTAGAACGATCAAAAGAACCAATGGATATCATTGTGAACCATTGTAAGAAAATATTGAATGACATTACAAAACGATAAATCAGTACTATGAAGCGAGTTGTTGTAACAGGTTTGGGTGCTATCACACCCTTGGGAAATACAGTTTCAGAATTTTGGAACAACCTCATTGAAGGCAAGAGTGGCGCAGCCGACATAAAAAAATTTGATACCTCAAAATTCAAAGTTCGTTTTGCATGTGAAGTAAAAAACTTTGATCCACAAAATTACATGGAGAAGTCTGACGTACGTAAGATTGATCCGTTCGCGCAGTATGCGCTGGCAGCATCTGATGAAGCCATTAAAGATTCTCAACTTGATTTGGATTCGATTGATAAAACACGGGTTGGTGTTATCTGGGGTTCGGGCAACGGCGGCTTTTATACCTTTCAAAAAGAGATAATGGATTTCGCACGAGGTGATGGTACACCGCGCATCAATCCTTATTTTATTCCTAAAGTAATTGTTGACATAGCATCGGGGTGGATATCGATGAAGTATGGTTTCATGG
>JBBRKB010000295.1:0-5421 GCA_038218385.1 Cytophagales bacterium
CTTTTCAGAATGGTTGTATAAAAATTTAACCGACAACATTCGCACAAAAGCGATTGCCAACAATACACCGTTGCAATTTGAATCGGTGCATCTTACTAGTCTGACAAAATCAGAAGAGCAAAGAATTGATCTTGAGTTGGAGAAGTCAATGGATTATGCGCAGCGCATTTGTTCTCTCGTACATTCCATCCGAAAAAATGCCAAGGTGAAGGTAAGGACACCGCTTCAGAAAATTGTGTTGCCTATTTTGGACAATGCCTTTGCTAATCGAATCAAATCGGTAGAGGACATTATATTAGCAGAAGTGAATGTGAAGGCCATTGAATACATGGATGATACTTCTGGTGTGTTGGTAAAAAAGGTAAAACCAAATTTCCCCAAGCTGGGTAAGCAGTTCGGCCCAAAGATGAAAGAGGTAGCGGCTGTGATCAACACGTTTACAAGTGATGACATAAGCGCTATTGAAAAGAACGGCACCTTAACAAAAGATGGATTTGATTTGGTGTTGGAAGATGTTATCATTTCTTCTGAAGACATACCCGGCTGGGCTGTTGCCACTGACAATGGGTTGACGGTAGCATTGGATATCACGGTGACGGAAGAGTTGAAACGTGAAGGTATTGCGCGCGATTTTGTAAATCGGGTTCAAAACCTTCGTAAGGAGATGGGTCTTGAAGTGCTTGACAAAATAAATATTGAGGTTCAAAAAGATTCGGACATTATTCAGCAGGCATTAAGCGTGCATGGTGATTACATCCGAACGGAAACACAAGCATTGGCTTTACATGTAGGGTCACACGTGGATGGAGGTGTAGACGTTGAAATGGATGAGTACATGTTGAAAATAAAGATCAGCGTAAACAAATGAACTGAGCATTAATGTCACTGCCCTCAACTATATAATAATAAAGGCGAATTCCCTATCTACCGGTAGGCAGGCATGTGACCCTTAAAAAATAAATAGTAACACATGAAAATAGTTAGATACTTTTTACTGGCATTGCTGATCATCATCATCGACCAAACTTCCAAAATGTTGGTTTATCAAAACATGTACCTCGGTGAAGAGATAGATGTGTTGGGTAGATGGTTCAGGTTACATTTCTTGTTGAATCCGGGAATGGCCTTTGGCTTGAAGTGGGATAACGAATTCGGAAAACTGGCTCTTACAATTTTTAGAATAGGCGCCATGTTTGGTATTGGTTATTATTTATGGATGATGGCAAAGCGCGGAGTACATGTCGGCTTTTTGTGGTGCATGGGATTAATTTTAGGAGGGGCTATTGGCAATGTTATCGACAGTACGTTCTATGGTGTAGCCTTCAACAACCATCCACCCGAGTCGCCTACACCTTGGTTTCATGGCCAGGTGATTGACATGTTGTACTTCCCTATTTTTGATTTCGTGTGGCCTGAATGGATTCCGTTTATTGGTGGAGGATATTTTGAATTTTTTAGTCCTGTATTCAATATTGCAGATTCGTCAATTTTTGTTGGCGTGGTGATTATCCTTTTCATGCAGAAGAAATTCTTCCAACAACATGTAGAAGAAGAACCATCTGCGGATTCAACGCAGCAATCTGTAGATGATAATTTTGTTTCTACAGATAAGCTTTCAGGCGGGCATATAGAGAGTCAGTCGGAGGAAAAGATTGATTAAATTTATTGCTTGAGTCGAATCCACGCGCTCCGTTTTGAGTAGCAGGAGACTCCTACGGAGTCGTTGAAAACTACTTGGTATTTCTATAAACAGGAAGCTCCTCTGGAGCTGACTGTATACTTTATCACGCTATCCATCTGATCATTTAGGTCATCGGAATAAACTCCATCGGAGTTTCCTGTTTATAGTATTAGAAATGGACTGCTATCGGCTCCATAGGAGTCACCTGTCGGTCGCACAAATCCAAATCCGAATTCGACCTTACGTTAGCACGGGTTCGCATCAGCACAATAATTAAATTCCAATAACATTCCCATTTAGATTTCATCAGGAAAATCCTAATTTACCCTTTCATACAGTAGACCTAAACCCTGGCGGATGCATACGTTGAATGATATTCTTGGTACCCTTGATAGTTATATTGGTGGTGCAGATTGGTTTGTTTATTTCTTGCTTCTCACCGGATTGTTCTTCACCATCTATCTTCGCTTTCCGCAAATCCGTTTTTTCTCACATGCCATCAAAATTGTTCGGGGTAAATTTGATCGTGCTACAGATGCGGGGGACACATCTCATTTCCAATCGCTGGCTACAGCGCTATCAGGTACTGTTGGAACGGGTAACATTGCTGGTGTTGCGTATGCCATCCATCTCGGTGGGCCAGCAGCATTGTTCTGGATGATGATGACGGCCTTCTTGGGGATGACTACAAAATTTGTCGAAGTCACCTTGTCACACAAGTACCGGGAGTTTGATGACAAGGGACATGTAGCAGGGGGTCCGATGTACTACATGAAAAATGCCTTTCATACTCCTTGGTTAAAAAAAATGTTTAAAGTCATTGCCATCATCTTCGCGATAGCAACAGTGCTTTCTTCTTTTGGTACGGGTAGTTTGCCTCAGATAAATAGCATTGCCAATTCACTGTATGCTACATTCGGTTTGAAACACATCATCACCGGCGCAGTGCTGTCGGTATTTCTTGGCTTCGTCATTATTGGTGGTATCAAACGTATAGCACAAGTCACAGAGAAGCTTGTTCCCTTTATGGCAATATTTTATTTCATCGGGGCCCTACTGGTTATTCTTTATAATGTAGAAAATATATTGCCTGCATTTGGCTCTGTGTTCTCCGATATTTTTACAGGCAGTGCAGCAACAGGAGGTTTTCTTGGTGCTTCTATTTCGTTTGCGTTCAATCGCGGTGTCAACCGTGGACTTTTTTCAAATGAAGCGGGTCAAGGCTCTGCGCCCATTGCCCACGCAGCAGCAAAAGCAAATGAGCCCGTGTCGGAAGGAATGGTGGCGATATTGGAACCGTTTATTGATACCATTATTATTTGTACGCTCACGGGACTTGTTGTTTTATCATCGGGAGTATGGAATGAAAAACATGTAAATGATTTTCAAGATGCCGACCTAGTGGTGCTGGCCGATAAATATGACGATACGAACCAAGCAGATAGCAAAACGCTTTATGATTATTTAAATGGAAGAAAGACGATTCCACTTTTCTCTGGGCAGCTTACAGTTGAACAAGGTGTGATAATCGATAATGTTTCCGTGATCCATGCGCGTTCATTGGCCGAAGATATTTCCATCAGCCAAAGCGGTTCACCTTATACAGGGCCGCTTGTTTTTAAAGACGGAAAATTTCAGCGCAAGGCGGATAACATTAAAATTGTTGGGAGTTCCCTTATGCACAGTGCGCCCCTTACGGCGGAAGCGTTTAAGAGAAGCTACATGGGTGACTATGGCCAATACATTGTGTCGATTGGTTTGCTCTTGTTTGCCTTTTCAACGGCCATCTCATGGTCTTACTATGGTGACCGTGCTATGACATATTTGTTTGGGGCAAAGTCGGTAATCTACTATCACATCGTATATGTAATTGGATTTTTCTTTGCGTCTTTCGCTGACACCACCGTCATCTGGACACTATCCGGAATTACAATTGCGTTGATGACAATCCCCAATCTTTTTGGTATTTTGATTCTTCATAAGGAAATGAAAGCGACTGTTAAGGAATATTGGATTTCTTTTAAGCAGGATTATCCTGGGGAAAAAGGTGATGGCGATTAGGGGTAAGGTGAGAAAATGCCTTAGCCATTGCCGATCAAAATGGAAATTATCTCTACACAGGGTATGGCTTCACGAATCTTTTAGCGACATATCGTTATGACGAAGAAACAAATACCATAACCATCCTTGGCAACTATCACAGCGGCAATATTCGGAAAGCTGTTGTTTTGGAGGATATGTTAATGATAAAATTTGAGCAATCTTATTACACCTCCGACTGGGAAACCCTTACCATTGTTGGGACGTACAGGAAGAGATTCTGATTGACTCTTAGTTTTTCGAGACCCGCGTAACCTCAAGCTAAACGTATTAGGTAGAGTAATTATGATTCAGAATTACGCGGGGTCGGCTATGACGGGTTTTTATAAGCGTCAAAAAAACGTCAAGCTCATAAAAACAAAAAAAGCCACTACTTGACGTAATGGCTTTTTTCAATGTGGGAGCTGAGGGGTTCGAACCCCCGACCCTCTGCTTGTAAGGCAGATGCTCTGAACCAGCTGAGCTAAGCTCCCATTTCCCTTGATTTTGGGAATGCAAATCTAGTATACTTTTTTTCTTCTCCAAAAATTTTTTTATTCCTTAAGCCTGGTTTGTTGGAGTGTGTGGACTTTTTTTCCGCTAGGGCTAAAATTCAACACATTGTAAACCCACGATCGGTACTCAAGCCTCGTGGTTCGCATAAAGCGTTTGGAGTAGTAGTTGTGGTTCCATAGCAGTTCGACAAGGAGAACAAAATTGATTTTACTTTAAAATTTAAAACCATTGATTATGAAAAAGGTATTCACATTTCTATTATTATTTGCCGGATCTTGTACGCTCCACGCGCAAGATGTTTACACCCAAAAGCAACCTGGTCTGATTGAAGGAAACTTTAAAACGTTTTCTTTTTTAGACCAAAATAAAAAGTCTACAATGGATCAACACGATCTATTAATTTTCGAAGATCCTTTTATGACCAGTGTATGGGTGTTCCACGACCCTAAATATCCAGATGCAAAGACAACAGCCAATATTCAGAAAGCAATTACGCAAGAGCTTATTCGAAAAGGCTACAAGAAAGTAGATAAAGGAGCGGACATGCTGGTTTCCTACACAGTGTTTAGCAAAGACGGCACGATTAGAGGTAACTTTATGAATGACAGCGGTGATCTCTTCCCTGACACGAATGATGAATTGGCTATTAAAAAGGGTACGTTGTTGATTTCTTTATTAGCCCGCAAAACGAATAAGCAGCTATGGCATGGCTTCGACAAGAATGCACTTAGCCAAAGCTTACCGATTAGCGAAACGCAAACTATGAAATCGGTCACCGATATTCTGGCTCCATTCTTCTTAAAGTAAAAAAAACGGAGGATGACGGAAGATTATCTAATGAGAAAACATTAGGCAGTATTATAATTACTTGGTAGTCGTGAACAAAGCCATTGCATTATTTTGCAATGGCTTTGCCATTTGCTTCCGATTAATACGGATTTCTCCTTAGATATTAAGATATTTGAATATCACTAAAGATTTCATGAACACCCCTCAGTTATGGACGAACAGCCAGCAAGGCGACTTATTTTAATTTCGAACCGATTGCCTTACCAACTGTTAGAAAAAAGTGGTAAGGTCACATTAAAGCAAAGCGATGGAGGATTAGTCACCGCTCTCAAAAGTTATTTTGAAAAGGAGTCAAC
>JBBRKB010000296.1:0-5405 GCA_038218385.1 Cytophagales bacterium
TTTTTAGCATGTGGTCGATTTCTTCCACGGAAAGTCCGCTTGCTTTTCCAATTAAATGGATAAGTTTGGATTCACGCTCGGCCACATTCTTATCACTGGCGGCCAGGTTAATGAGCACATTTAGTTCTGCTTTCTTATCAAAGGTCATGGTTCCTGAATTGATTTGTTGTACAAGTTTAAAAAATAGGACATTAAAAATCAGTGTAAAATACGATGTTTTCATACATCAACAAAATTATTGACATTAAATGGTAGTGAGGAATTTAGCCATTGGGACAAAATATATGGGGGATGAAAATTTAAATGCAACCCTTATCTTTATCGCCTGTCTTTAGGGCAAAACAGTTAATCGGATTATGAAGAAGATTGTATTACTACTTGCATTGGCCACCCTATCAGGCCTGGTGAACGCCCAGAAGAGTGAAGTTCGGAGTGTAGGCACGTTTAGCGGTGTTAGCGCTTCGGAAGGAATTGTTGTTTTTTTGAAAAAGGGCAACACCGAAAGTGTGAAGGTAGAGGTGGGCGATAACATGGAATTGTCGCGCGTGGTGACCCAGGTGTCTGGAACGTATTTGAAAATTCACATGAGCTCCGGTCATTATAAAGGCAATGTGAGCGCCAAGGTTTATGTCACCTATGTGTCTCTCACGAAAATAATTGCCAGCTCAGCGGCCAACATTTATTCAGAAGGAACATTGAAGTCAGATAAGCTAGAGTTAAGTGCTTCGAGTGCCTCATCGATGGAACTGAAGATAGAAGTAGGCACATTGGTGGGGACCATTTCAAGCGCCGGTGATATGGAACTTGAGGGTAAAGCCAAGCAGGCAACCTTTGAGGTGAGCAGTGCCGCTAAGTTAGATGCTTATGACCTGGAGGTTGAAAGCCTTAGCATCGAAGCTAGTAGCGCTGGTTCAGCCAAAGTATCTGTTGTCAGTGACTTTCGTGCAGAGGCGAGCAGTGGTGCCGACATTAAATATAAAGGTAGCCCGGCTAAATCGCGAACAAACTCCAGCAGTGGAGGGTCAGTCAAAAAATCATACTAAAGCTATTGTGTTAGATACAGAATCCTTTCTCTGTTTGCAGTCTGCATACCATCGCTCTCGCTGATGGATCACACCACTAGGTAAGGCCGTCATCCAGAGCGGTGGCCATTTGCGATGGGAAGTGCGAGCGAAGGATCCCTTCTTAACAGCGTGAACAAGAAAAGTTTACATTGTTCAAATCATCTAAAATTAAAATCGAGATATAATCTGTTTGGTGAACATGCTGAACACATGTATTTCTGATAGTTACTTATTTTTTATAGGCTCATTCACCAATGCGCAACTAGCTAAGTTTCATAATCTGAATTCACGTTTTGTTAAGGACCAAAGGGTAGCTAAAAAAATACATCTGATCTAAGTTCCATGAAAACCAAATACATGCAGTCTTCTTGCAGTATTGAATCTTAATCAGGTGACTCCTAGGGAGTCGGGGTAGGTTCTAATAGGTTTTCTATAAACAGGAAACTCCTCCGGAGTTTATAGATTTAATATTTTTTCATCCACGCAAAAGGCTTTGGTGTAACTGTTTTTTCTGGAAACAATCGATTGAAAATGGATCATCTAAAATTTACAAACGCACATTACTATCATTACTAAAGTATAGTCCCTTAACTACTTAATTTTCTATATTTGATATTCAGGTCGTTTGCTTTAACCATCGTCTGTAGATGAGGTTGGGAAATAGTGTGCGAAGTTTTAAAGCAACGACTTCTTTTGAAATGATAGAACGTATAGAAAATTAACTTTTCATAAATGGCTTATTTAAGATTCAAAGCGCTTGAACAACTCGGCACACGCAAACGGATTGAAGTGGAACTTCCCACTCCGCGCATTTCAGATTTTTTTAAAGAGAATGTATTCGGTCAGGAGCAATTGCGGGCTACCTTGTCACCAGCTGTTTTTTCAAAAGTAAACAACGCCATCTTACAAGGTGAAAAGATTGACGATGCAACGGCAGACTCCGTGGCCATTGCTGTGAAATCGTGGGCGCTCAATAAAGGGGCAACGCATTTTACTCATTGGTTCCAACCCCTCACGGGTGGCACCGCCGAGAAGCATGATAGTTTTTTTGATGGCACATCAGGTGTAGAAAAATTTAAGGGAAGCGAATTGGTGCAACAGGAACCGGATGCGTCTTCATTTCCAAGTGGAGGTATCAGAAGCACTTTTGAAGCACGGGGCTACACCGCATGGGATCCCTCATCACCCATGTTTTTATATGGAAAGACACTGTGTATACCTACCATCTTTGTTTCCTACACAGGCGAACCTTTGGATACAAAGGGGCCGCTCTTCAAAGCGCTCAAAGCCATTAACACCGCAGCGACAAAAGTTTGTCAATTGTTTGATCGCGACATCCAACACGTGTCGGCATCGTTGGGCATTGAGCAAGAGTATTTTGTCATTGACAAAGCGTTATACGCCGCTCGTCCTGATTTGATCATGGCTGGAAGGACGGTCTTTGGCCATTCGCCAGCACGCGGACAACAATTGGATGACCACTACTTTGGATCAATACCACCGCGCATCTATGATTACATGCGCGAGTTTGAAATTGAATGTTGGAAGTTGGGTATACCCATTCGCACTCGCCATAATGAAGTTGCCCCTTCACAGTTTGAGGTAGCGCCCTTATATGAATCGGTAAATGTTGCCAACGATCACAACCAATTGATGATGGATGTGATGCAACGTGTAGCTGAGAAGCATGAACTCAAAGTATTGTTTCATGAGAAACCCTTTCATGGTGTAAACGGAAATGGTAAGCATAACAACTGGTCGCTCATTACCAACACAGGTGTTAACCTATTGGCGCCAACCAGTAGCGCGCGTGATAATTTAATGTTTCTTACTTTTTTTGTTATCACCATCAAGGCTGTTCATGAGCACATGGATTTGCTACGTGCGAGTATTGCTACAGCAGGTAATGATTTTCGCTTGGGCGGCAATGAAGCGCCACCGGCTATTATGTCTGTTTTCATTGGCTCACAAATGAGCGCTGTGTTGGATGAGCTTGAGAGCAAGGGTAATGTGAAAATTCAGAAAGGTGACAACATGTACATGAAGTTGGGTATTGATCATATTCCCGAAATTATTTTGGACAATACCGATCGCAACCGAACATCACCCTTTGCTTTCACAGGAAATAAATTTGAGTTCAGGGCCGTTGGTTCGAGTGATAACTGTGCCACTCCTATGACGGCATTGAATATTATGGTAGCTGATCAATTAGGGAAATTATATGAAGAAGTATCGAAAGACATTGAGAGCGGTACAGAGAAAAGGTTGGCGATTGTAAATGTATTACGGCGCTATATTAAAGAATCAAAATCCATTCGGTTTGAAGGTGACGGTTATTCAGAAGATTGGATACGCGAGGCCGATAAACGCGGGTTATCCAACATTAAAAATATGCCCCGCGCCATTCAGGCCTATAAGTCGAAGAAATCGTTGGAGTTGTTTGAACGGCATGGCGTGTATTCTAAAAAAGAAGTTGAAGCACGGCAGGAAATAAAACTTGAAGGCTATTTAAAAAAGATTCAGATAGAAGCGCGTGTGATTGGTGACCTGGCCATGAACCACATCATACCAACAGCTATCGCGTATCAAAGCAAGCTTATTGAAAATGCCAATGGCTTAAAAGGGTTGGGTATCGAAAACAAATCGGTGATCAAGACCATCGAAGAGATTGCCAACCACATTGAGCTGATCAAACTAAATGTGCACAACATGATTGAAGAACGCAAGCGTATCAATAAAATTCCGGATGCATACGTGCGTGCCATTGAGTATTGCGACAACATAAAGGAAAAATATTTCGAAGTCATTCGCGACTCGGTTGATAAACTTGAATTGCTTGTGAACAATGAAGACTGGCCCTTGGTGAAATATCGGGAGATGTTGTTTTTACGATAAAATGAAAATCTAAAAAATCAACAAAAAATGAAAGGTGGTTCTTAGTAATACCTCATTTTCATAAGAACTTTCTTATCTTCTTTTAAAAAAAAACGAAAATCATCATACGTTGGTTTGCGAAAAGAGGTGTGGTAATAATCTGAAAAAGCATGACCTTCCTTGGGGAAAATCCAACCTAAATCCAGCTTCCAATTATCGTTCTCATCATCGAGCAAGGCGATGGCCATGTTCTTTGATGTAAAACCTGAATAGGTAACTTGTAAAGAATCACCTGTAAGGTGTGACTTGGGAACAACCACCCGCAGAAATCCTTTATCATGTGGAAAGGGTGTAGTGTCATCATAGAATTTAAAACGGATCACTCCTTTAATATTTCGAATCCCGGTCACCGTTATAGTAATAGAATAGGTTTCTTTATTTTTCGTATCAACCGTCTCCACAAATTTCGAAATGTCAGAATTCGTGGCTCTGTAAAAATCAGAATTTTTCTGAGCGAAAATAGTGCAAGGTGCAAGAATCGCACACAGCGCAAGGATGATCTTCGTTAATGTAAATGCTGTTTTCAAGTCTATCAAATGTACTCAATATTTCAGCGCACCTCTCCCAAATCACGATCAGAAAATTGTTTTTAAATACCGGAGGGAAGGTTGTGATCCGTTCTAGGGGGAATCATACAATAGTTGGGGTTTATGTGAGTTGATGTGGGTGCTGTTATTTTTGAATGATCATCTCGTCTTTGGAAGATTTAAAAAACAAAAGAATTTTAAAACCAACCCTGGTGATTTTGTTAGTGGGATCTTTCTACTTTTCGTTTGATAAGAATCGACAACCCCTCTTTTTTGGAGTAGGGCATTCTGCACTTTCGGTAGCACGGGAGAGGATGGGGTGAGGCTTGAAACGCTATTCTAAGCCTCACCCCGGCCACGGCATAGCGCCGGCACACACTTTCTTTAGGGCATCTCTAATAACCCTACCCTAAAACTACTTAAATAATATCTACCTTATTATCTTTGAGAAAAGAAAAAAAGATGAGCATAACGACACGTGGATTATTTGATGAGCAGTTTCGGTTAGAAAAAATCAGCAAATAAAATGATCCACTTGAAAAATTACTGGCACACATCGATTTTGAGTTTTTCCGCAAGCCTTTGGAAGGCTACTTTAAAAAGGAGAAAGAGAAAGAAGGAAATAAAGGAGGTCGCCCATCCTATGATTATGTGCTGATGTTCAAGATCGTTATCCTTCAACGCTATTATAATTTGAGTGATGATAGCACCGAGTATGCTCTTGGATCGCTTGTCGTTCATGCGTTTTTTAGGATTGACCATTTCCCATGGCGTACCCGATTCGAAGACTATCTGGAATTTTAAGAATGAACTATCGAAGGGGGACATGGTGAACATGTTGTTTAAAAAATTGGATAACAGATTGGATAAGGAAGGGGTA
>JBBRKB010000297.1:0-5399 GCA_038218385.1 Cytophagales bacterium
GGTAATGTGTGGGGATATGAAGGAAGCACAGGTGATGTGGATTGGAGTTGGGATTATCACCGGATGTTAAACACGTTTAGAAAATATCCTGAGATAGCGGGGTGGTTGTACACTGAACATCATGATGTAATCAACGAGTGGAATGGGTACTGGCGTTTTGATCGTTCCAATAAATTCACCGGTATGGAAGATTTAATGTCAGGCATGAAAATCAATGACCTGCATGCTCTAGTTTATATTTCAACGGGTAATGAAATTTGTAAAACAGTAAAAGCAATGGAGTCTGTAAGAGTGCCGCTCTTCATTTCTTCTATGACAGGTAAGGAGTATGGAAATCAACTCAGGCTTACCTATCAGGTGAACATGACCAATGCCATTGGTGAGCCTTCTTTTGTAACCAAATCTACAATAGGCATTGATTATGTACCATACATGCAAAAGGAATTGGATCCGCTGAAATTTGATATGCCCAATGTTGCAGGTCTAGCCATACTCACGCTTCAGTTAGAAGATTTAAAAGGAAATGTTTTGCAGCGTAACTTCATGCACTTTGAAGTTATATCAGAAACAAAAATTCATAAGACAGAAGTGATCACCGTTGCCCCCTCTGAATTTTCGAAAGCCGAGTGGAGTGCAAAGCAATGGAATGTATTGGATGGATTGAAAGTAAATGGTGCAGGCTCAGGTTATTTTGAATACACCATTAAACTGCCGCCATCAACGGATATCAAGAAATTAAAAGAGTCTTATTTTTTGATTGAAGTTTCAGCAAAAGAATTATTCGTTAAAGACCTTGAGAAAAAAGAAAAAACAGATGGCAATTTTATGCTGGGGGCCAAGGCTTCGCCTAGTGGAAATCCAAACTCATATCCGATGACAGATGAAAAAACATTTCCATCTAAAATTTCTATTTCAGTAAATGGAGAAGTGGCCATGACCACAACACTTGCCGATGACCCAGCCGACCACCGTGGTGTATTATCATGGCACCATCAGTTGAAGGACAAGAAATTGCGTGAAGCAGGTTCCTACGGATACCTCACAAAAGTTAATGTAACAAAAAAGCAATTAGAAGCTGCTATTAAGAAAGGTGCGATAGTTATTCAGCTTAAGACTGTCGGCACAGGTGGCATAGCTGTTTATGGAAAATCATTTGGTCGATACCCGCTTGACCCAAGTTTGGTGATGAAGTTTAAGTAGCCTTGATCAAATGGAACTTCTTCGGAAATGAATGCACATTGAAATTTTGAAGTAGAAGTCGTTTAGCTAATGAACGGCTTCTACTTTTAATTACATCAGTACACTTCAACGCGCCATTTGCGTGACCACGTATCACCACCTGCTAGTCTTTCTATTCCTTCTTTATTCTCCATTTGTTTATCGTGGTTTACATGATCGGCAATGCCACACCACGGTTCAATGCATACGAAGTTTGCATCACGTGCGGCCCATATCCCCATAAACGGAAATCCTGAAAAATGAAAATCCAATCCATGGGTGTGTTTGTCTGACTTTATTGATATGCTATCAGATTGAAGGTCTTTGAACACAAGTGCTTCGTTGTAAAATAATTCGTGCGTAATGGGCAATGTGGAAGTATTAGTTAAGAGTGGCTCAGGATTCGGATCAATAAATCCTGTTTTACTAAGGGGCCATCGGGGAGTTGTTTCAACTTTATTAAACTTAAAAAAATAATCAGCGTACAATGTGCCAGCTACCAGCGGAACTTTAAAGGCCGGATGCGCCCCCAAAGAGAAAAGCATTTCACTGTCCCCTGTATTTTTTACCTGATACATGAGCTCTAAATTATTTTTGATAAGGGTGTATGTTAATGTCAACAGAAAATGGAAGGGGTAGTTAAGTAATGATGATTCCGTGCTTGTCAACGAAAAGCTGATTTGATTAGGGGTTTGTTTTTCTAATTTAAAATCATGATTGCGCGCAAAGCCATGCCGGGGAAGTGAATATGATTTTCCTTTATAGAAATATATATCGTCAAGCACGGTGCCTACTATGGGAAATAGCACAGGAGATGTTTTTCCCCAGAAGGTTGGGTCGGCACCCCACATGTATTCAAGTTGGGTTTCTTTGTTGAATAGATTTGTCAGTTCTGCGCCCGCTTGCTTAAGGGTGGCCTTTAGATATTCGTTTTCGATAATGTATGTCATGGCGATAATTATAAGTTCTGAAAGTAAGCATATAAAAATTAAAATATTTAGTCTCCTTATTAAGGTCATCTCTAAAAACTGTTTTTATATTGGCCTCCCCGCTAAATGGCGAGGCAGGCTATCCCTACCCTTCTCCGATGGAAAAGGATTTCGGAGGTTTTTAGTGATGCCCTTATTTTTATATATTGTAATTCAATGTCGTTGACTTAAGCTCCTTAATTTCCCTCTCACGGAGAGGGGAAGGGAGAGGGTAAACAAATTGCTTAAGTCAACGACATTGTATTGTAATTGTAAAACCTATTCAAAAATATGGAAGCCGACATTCTATTAAACAAGGCTATGCTATTGGGAGAAGGTCCTACCTGGGATCATCGAACCAATCGCATGTATTGTGTTGATATACTGAATCACAAAATTCATTTCTTTGATGAGGGCGGAAGTAATGATGGCACCCATGATGTAGGTAAGATGATTGGATTTGTGGTGCCTGCTGAAGATGGAAGATTTTTGTGTGGCCTGGAAGATGGTATCGCTTTATTTCATCCCACACAAAATAGCGTGGAGTACATCAGTAAACCAGAGGAGGAAAGTATCGGGAATCGATTCAATGATGGGAAGTGCGATAGCAAGGGAAGGGTTTGGTGTGGCACCATGAACCTTGATGAGTCAATCGTTTCGGGAAACTTATATAGGGTGAGCGGAAAGGATGTTAGTCATCAGCTTGGTGGTATTGGTATTTCTAATGGTCTTGATTGGTCGCTTGATAACAAAACCTTTTATTATATAGATACCCCAACGCAAACGGTAAAGGCATTTGATTTTGATCTTGATGGGGGTACGATCTCAGGACCACGAGTGGTTATTAACGTAGATGCTGCTATGGGTTTTCCTGATGGCATGACAGTAGATAGTGAAGGCATGCTTTGGATTGCCCATTGGGGCGGGTTTTGTGTCAGGAGATGGGATCCACATACTGGGAAGATTTTGCAAAAGATAACAGTGCCCGCACCGCAGCCAACTTCATGTTGTTTTGGAGGCAAAAATTTGGACACATTATATATTACCAGCGCCCGAAAGGGACTGGACGATGATAAGTTAAAAGCGTATCCTTATAGTGGATCAGTCTTCGTTGCTAAGTGTGATGTGAAGGGTAGGAGTGCAACCTTGTTTAAAATCTAAGGCAACTTTTTTATTTAAAGAAAAATAGGAGAAGCTCAATCATTTTTCAACACAGGTTTGATGTCCACCACAGGTGTTTCATGTATAGCCTCCTTAGTTTGATTTTGTTGAACTGCGCATCTCTGCAAGCATGAGTTCTCTGATGTATTTCACAGGCGCACTTCCGTAGCTTAAAAATTTCTCATGGAAAGCTTTAAGGTTGAACTGGTCTCCTTGTTTTGCTTTTAGCTCTTCTCTCAAATCATAAATCTCTGTAAACCCAGTGAAGTAAGAGCACAGCTGCACGGATGTAACCGACACCCGCTTCCATTTGCCACGTGCCTCTGCTTCTTGTTGAAAAGCTTCATTGATGAGCAGGTTCAATGCATCATCTTCAGACATTTCTTTTGTGTGCACGCTGATGTCAAGAATGGTATTGCAAACCGTTCGAAGGTTCCATTTATAATACATAAGCCATAGTTCGGGCTCATGGTTTCCATATCCATTTTCAAGCATCATAAGTTCTGTATAAACAGCCCAGCCTTCTACCATAGCGCCATTGCCCAATATCGATTTGATCATGCTCGGTGATTGATTGCTGTAGATCAATTGCGCGTAGTGCCCGGGAATGGCTTCATGAATGTTTAATACCTGCAGCATATAATGATTGTATTCGCGCAGATAACTTTCGGCCCTATCTTTTTCCCAGCCCGAAAGACTGCCCACATTATAATATGTGTTACCTTCTTTATCGTAAGGGCCAGGTGCTGAGATGGACGCACCGGCAACACCCGCCATGTAGTCAGGTTCTTTTCTTACCACCAGCGGTTTAGTAGGATCTAAATACAATAGCTCTTTTTCATTGACGAAATTTACAAGCTCAGGAATCTGTTTTTCGATGGCGATCTGAAATGAATCAGCCTGCACATGGGTAAGGGAAATTTTATCAATAACCTGTTTAATCATAGCTAGCTTATCTTCTGGCTTTTTCTCCTGGCCCATATACTTCGACCACAACGTATCAGCGAGAGCTTCCATTTTTTTGTGAAGGAATTTTTTGCGTGCTAAGGCTTTATTAAAAATCTCTTCTACAGAATAGGCGGATTGAATATCGAATTCAAATTTTTTGTCATACAAAGTTTTGCCCAGACGAAAATCCCGCGGGTTTTCATGGTCGAGATTTTTCAACCAATCGCAATAATTCTTCATGGCTGTAATAGCGGCATTGGCGCGTGCCGTAATTTCCTCTTTCGCATTTTCACTGAGTTTAGATTTTTCAAGGGCTGCGTTGAGTTCACTTTTAAAGACGGAAATACCTCCTGTGTTTTGTGCAATAGCAAGTTCTGTGTGTACTATCGTTGGGTTCTTGATGTTCTGTTGTGCAGCCTCATAGTAGGCAGGAACGTATGCCAACCTCAATCCGAAATTGTGTAGGCGTGTGTCGAGCGAATCATACTGGTTCGTCAGCATTTCAGCAAAGACACTCGATACATTATATTCGGAGGGATCCCACTCAAATGATTTTTCTTCGTTGATATTCCATTGGATAGATTTTAGTTGATTGTCTATCAAATAATAATCGGTTTTGTTATTATCCGAAAGTTGGGCAAGATCAAATGCCGAAAGTGCTTTGAGCATTTCAGAAGCAAACGCAAGTTCTTTTTTACGTCCCTCGGCATTGGGTACGATCAGCATGCTATCATATTTATGATACCCCATACTGCTAGCCCATTCAGGATAGGTTACCCAAAGCCTTTCAATGAAATCTTCTTTATAGGAATTAAAACTTTGGTTTGGATCTTCTTTCTGTTGGCATGAGAGTAGGAGTGAAGCAGCAAATATGATGAGGAGAAGGTATGGGGAGAATGTTGTGCGGGGAGATTTCATAAGTAATATTGTTTTTGGTCATGTGTGATTCGAAACGATCATGCAAGCGGAGCTGGTGATTAGTCGCAGATTATATTCGACATACATCCCGTGAAAATACGGTATTAGGATATGACAATCAAGGTGCCGATGATGATACAGGTTGCCCCGATTAATGTTTTGGCGGATAATGATTCGCCTAAAAAA
>JBBRKB010000298.1:0-5367 GCA_038218385.1 Cytophagales bacterium
TGTTGAAACCAGCAAGAGTAGTTTCGCTGATATGGTGATGGATCCTATGGCGCCAAAACCTTCGCATTTCCCAGGACGCGCCAAGCGCGTAATTTATTTACACATGGCTGGCGCTCCATCGCAGTTTGAACTTTTTGATTACAAGCCTGAATTGGCGAAGCTCAACAATCAACCTTGTCCGCCCTCTTTATTAGAAGGAAAACGTTTCGCGTTCATTCGCGGTACACCGAAGTTGCTAGGACCTCAGGCGAATTTCAAACAGCGTGGCCAATCTGGAAGTTATGTATCTGATTATTTGCCACACTTTGCTCAGCTGGCCGATGAAGTATCCTTTCTTAAGGGGGTTTATACAGACCAGTTTAACCACGCACCGGCACAGCTATTTGTACACACCGGCTCACCGCGTTTAGGCAGGCCCAGTATTGGCTCTTGGGCTACGTATGGTCTCGGTTCGGAAAATAAAAACCTACCGGGATTTGTCGTCCTTACTTCGGGTGGCAAAACGCCTGATGCAGGCAAGAGCGTATGGGGCAGTGGCTTTCTTCCTTCTGTCTATCAGGGTGTGCAATGCAGATCGGAAGGAGATCCTGTTTTATTCTTGAGTGATCCCGATGGTGTTGATCGTGAAATAAAAAAGAATACCATTGATGCTATTAATGATGTGAACAAACAGCACTTCAAAGAGTATAACGATCCGGAAACCTTGACACGCATTGCCCAATACGAAATGGCGTTTCGAATGCAGGTGTCTGTTCCTGAAGTAATGAATATCAATAACGAGCCCGACTACATACATCAGTTGTATGGCACTACTCCAGGTCAGGCATCTTTTGCCAATAATTGTTTGCTAGCGAGAAAACTTGTGGAACAAGATGTGCGCTTCGTACAACTTTTCGATTGGGGATGGGACACCCACGGCACCAGTAGTGACGGTGCAATTGATATTGGTTTACGAAATAAATGTCGTGAGATAGATCGAGCTACGTCAGCGTTATTGCTTGACTTAAAACAACGCGGCTTATTGGAAGAAACATTGGTGGTGTGGGGCGGTGAGTTTGGTCGAACACCCATGCAAGAGAACAGGGAAAATAAAACCAATCCTTTCCTTGGTCGCGACCATCACGTGGAGGCCTTTACCATGTGGATGGCAGGTGGTGGAATTAAGAAAGGCGTATCGTGGGGCGAGACAGATGAGATCGGTTATTACCCAGTGAATGGAAAAGTTTCTGTGCACGATGTACAAGCCACCATTCTAAACCAGTTGGGTATGGATCATGAAAAACTTACCTATCAGTTTCAGGGTAGACCCTTTCGCCTCACGGATGTGGCGGGAAAGGTTATCCATGAAGTAGTTTCTTAAGCGTATTTTTAAATTTTTATGAACCGAAGAGAATTTCTTACCAAGAGTAGTATTATGACAGGATCAGCTTTAGCATTGAACAGTTTAGATTCAATGGCATCTCCCACAAATATAGAGGCACAAGCCGGATATCAATTGCTCATCATGGGCACAGGTTGGGGGTACACAGGTTCTACAGAAGAATTTTGTGTTAAAATAAAAAACTATGGCTATGATGGTGCAGAGTTTTGGTTCCCTCAAGAAGAATCAGAACGCAACCAAATTTTGGCAACGTTCAAAAAACATAATTTGAAGTATGGTTTTTTAGTTGGCGGCAATGATCCCGATTATAAAAAGCATTATCAGCAATTTACAAACGCACTGAATGGCGCTATAAAGTTCAACCCGGTTTACATTAATTGTCATTCCGGCCGCGACCATTTTTCGTTTGAGCAAAATAAATCTTTCATAGACGCCACCACTAAAGCGGCAAAGGAATCGGGCATTTTAATTTGCCATGAAACACATCGGTCACGCATTTTATTTGCAGCTCCGGTAGCACGACAATACATAGAGAAATTACCAGACTTACGCATCACCTTTGATGTGTCACATTGGTGCAATGTCCATGAAACCTATCTCGAAGATCAAGCCGAAACATTGGCGATGACAACGGAACGCGTAGACCATATCCACGCACGTATTGGTCACCCGGAAGGACCGCAGGTAAACGATCCACGGGCGCCGGAATGGAAACATGCTGTTGAAAAGCATTTTGAATGGTGGGATAAAATTGTTGAAAGGAAAAAGCGTGAGGGAAAACCAATGACATTTCTCACAGAGTTTGGCCCCCTTGATTATATGCCGTCACTTCCATACACCCGTCAGCCCTTGGCAGATCAATGGGAGATTAATGTGCATATGTTAAACACGCTTCGTGCGCGATATACCTAGTTAGATGGATTTTATTTTGCAACTTTTGGGACGACTCCACCCACTGGTGGTGCATTTGCCTATTGGTATTTTGTTGATTGGTTTTTTGTTTGAATGCCTTGGGCAAACGCGAAGGTTCAGGAAACTCAAGTCAGCTGTGCAACCAACATTGTTATTCGGAGCGCTCTCAGCAGTGGTAGCATGCATCACAGGCTACTTGCTTTCTCAGGAAGGCGGCTATGCCGAACGCATTTTATCAACCCATCAATACCTCGGAATAGCAACAGCAACCACGTCATGTCTATTGTATTTTTTTCGAAAGCGAATCTATAAACGCAACAAGGTGAAACGGAAGCGCGCACGCTTAGTTCTTTTCAGCTTGGTTATCATCTTACTTTCTATTACGGGGCACTTGGGTGGTTCACTCACACACGGTGAAGACTACATGGTTGATTTTTATGAGGATAAAAGCGAAAGTTCATCAAGCATTGTGAAATTGGGAGACGTGGCCATGACAGATTCTGCCATTCTTTTTCGAGATGTTGTCTATCCTATTCTTGAAGCCAAGTGCCTATCCTGTCATAGTTCGCGAAAGCAAAAAGGCGACCTGCGTCTGGATGGTATGGAATTTATTTTAAAAGGAGGTGAACATGGAAGTGTGCTGAAGGCGGGGCTTCCCGATTCGAGTTCGTTTTATGCACGGTTGGTGTTACCGTTAGAAGATGAACATCACATGCCTCCAAATGAAAAAAGCCAGTTAAGCTCTGCAGCCATTGATGCCATCCACGCGTGGGTAAGAAGTGGATATGACTTCGAAATGTTGGTGAGTGCGTACGAAGATCACACGTATTTAAAAAAGGTTATCCGTACGATCAAGCAGGATGAAACTCCTCAGTATAGTTGGGTGCCTACGGAAGGTGTTGCAGCTGCTGACCCTGCCGCGATAGAAAAACTGACCTTGCGTGATATCTTGGTGATGCCGGTTGCCGATGAGCGCAACTATGTAAAAGCAAATTTTATCAATGTAAAAGCATTTCAATCTACTGACATTGATCTTTTACTCGCCATCAAAGATCAACTGGTTTGGCTTGACCTTACGCAGTGTGCCGTATCGGATGCGGATGTTGAGAAGATTGGTCTGTTTCAAAATCTTCGATACCTATATCTCCGAAATACTAAAATTGGTGACAAGGGAATGGCTGCGCTATCCAACCTTTCAAATCTGCAATACATTAATATTTCAGATACCGAAGTGACTGGTGATGGTCTGAAAACATTGCTGGAAGCTAACCACTTGCGTGAACTATATGTCTTCAATTCCAAAGCAGCGTCTGATGATTTGAAAGCATTAGTCAATGCGCACCCCAACATCCACATTGATACAGGAGGATATCAACTCCCGGTGTTGGATACAGATACCATTGTCTATGAATAATAGGTTAGGGTAGATGGGGCAGGATATTTATAACCATAACTAAATTTCATTTGTTTTAAACTTCATCCAGATGTCGGAGTCTAAGGGAACAATTGCATACATAATCATCCATTGATACTATGATAACAACCTTCATAAAGCCCTATTGTATTTTTCTTTTATTCATTAGTTGTTATTCAATTAGCCAGGCGCAGCGTATTTCTCTTCCGTATGCGGATGCCGGACTTACTAAAGAGCAAGCTGCTGCCCATCTGCTTGACCGGTTTACGTTTGGAGCCACACCTGAAGGTGTTCAACATGTGGCGGAGCAAGGGTTAGAGAAATGGTTTCAACAACAACTGGTCGGTACACTACCTGACCATGAGTTGACAAATCGCTTATCAAAATATGATGCCTTGACATTAAGCAATGAGGAGGTTGTGAACAGATATCCTAAAAATGCCCAACTAAAAGGAATGGCCATTGAGGCAGGAGTTATTTCGAAAGATTCGCTTTCGGATTTAGATAAAAAAGAATACAAAGTTGCCATAGAAGAATTCAGAAGGGCAAATGGCTTTAAGCCTGAACGGGATTTGGTAAGACAGTTCATTAGTCAAAAAATAATCCGCGCTACTTACAGTGAAAATCAATTGCACGAAGTGCTTACTGATTTCTGGTTCAATCATTTTAATGTATCGTTTACAAAAGGAAATTGTTCGCAGTTTATTCCTGCCTATGAACGTGATGTCATTCGGCCAAATGTGGCAGGAAATTTCTCAACTGTTTTATTGGCCACAGCAAAATCGCCCGCCATGCTTATTTACCTCGATAATTTCATGAGTGTTACGGCCAATGAAGATGCGATGAAAAAAGGCAAGGCTAAAAATCAAAAAGGCTTGAATGAAAATTATGCACGCGAAGTAATGGAGCTGCATACATTAGGTGTTGATGGTGGTTATAGCCAGCAAGATGTAACGGAAGCGGCACGCATACTCACAGGATGGACCATTGCCCCTTTAGGCAAAGGTAAGCAGGCACAGATGATGATGAAGGTGATGAACAGCCGTGCGGCAAATGGAAAGGTAGAAAATTTTATGCGTGATGGTGATTTTGTGTTTGTAAACAATCGTCATGATCAAGATGATAAAATGGTTTTGGCTAAAAAATTTCCAGCAGGTGGTGGCTATGAAGAAGGTGTTGAATTACTAAAGCTGTTAGCTAATCATCCGTCAACGGCGCATTTCATTTCGCATAAGTTGGCTGTACGTTTTGTCAATGACAACCCATCAGAAAGTCTTGTATCAAAAATGGCCGAGGCATATACCAAATCACAAGGAAATATTTCAACGGTGCTTACTGTGATAGTGTCTTCACCGGCATTTTGGAGCGAAGCCGCTTTGCGTGAAAAAACGAAGTCTCCTTTTGAGTTGACAATCAACGCTGTGCGCTCTCTTCATGCTGATGTTCAACAACCGTATCGCTTGTTTGACTGGATGAATAAAATGGGACAGAAAATTTATTTCTATCAGGCGCCAACGGGCTTTCCTGATAAAGGAGAATACTGGATAAACACGAGTTCATTACTAAACCGAATGAATTTTGGATTGGCTTTAGCGAATGAGAAAATTCAAGGAATAAAAATTGATCTGCTTGCGCTCAACAACCAACACGAGCCACCCAG
>JBBRKB010000299.1:0-5363 GCA_038218385.1 Cytophagales bacterium
CTCGTGAATGAAGCGATCATTCCTGAAGAGTTGTTGTGGAACGGAACACCGAAAGACAAGATGGGTGATTATGATGAGTTGATTGATGTGCTTGATTGGGAATTAAATGTCGATCAGAATATTCTTCAAACCCGTTTCATGGCTCCGAAGCCGGTTCGTTCAATTGCAGACATGAATGCTGAAGGATATGTTGAGAATTGGATTTGCTACAAGTCAGATGCGTTCAGTGCGAAGGAACTTACTGTAGCACCTGGAGCGACTATAACAATCAAAGACAGCGCTGCATACGGTATGATTATGATGCAAGGTCATGGAAAAATGGGTGTGTGGGATATTGAGACACCGGCATTGATCCGCTACGGACAACTAACACACGATGAATTCTTCATCACCGAAAAAGCTGCACGCGAAGGAGTGAAAATTACCAACACATCTTCTACTGATCCCATCGTGATGTTGAAACACTTTGGTCCGAACAATCCTGATCTTGTAGTCGGATAGGTTAATCAGTTTATAAAAATAATACTAGTGTCCGACTAAAAAATGAACGTTCTTCAGACCCCTGATTTTATTGATTCCGCTGGTTGGAGTGAGGCCAGTATAAAATCATCAATCAAATCAAGGGTTGTGGCAGAGTCTAAAGTTTTAGTCGGACAAACATTGAAATAAATTACTAACTATAAAACATACCCTTATGTCAGTAAATAATTATCCAAAAATTCACAACGCTACATGGCCTGGCGTTGTAGGAAAAGGTCCCGATTCAGAACCACCTATTGCATTCGATACGATGTTGCAGATGACCGCTGACGCTGAAGTGAATGGTGTTAAGTTTGACGGTGTAGACCTTGGCCTTTTTGGTCCGCACATTGACCTCGAAACATTTACCGATGATGCCATTAAAAAGTTAGCAGATAAATTAAAAAGTCTCAATCTGAATGTAGGCAGTCTGGTTGCACCTATCTGGGGCGGCCCAGCTATGGGCAGCAAAGAAGAGCGCGCAACGTTTGTAGACATGGTGCGCAAGTCTTGTGAATTTGGAAAGCGATTAAGAGAACTTGGTGTTCGTCCCTACGGAGTAGTGCGTATAGATTCTGCAAGCTCACCAGAAAAATGGGCAGAAGACCCAGCAGGAAACACAAAACTAATTGCGCAAACATTTCGCGAAGCATGTGATGTCGCTGCGGGATATGGAGAGAATTTAGCAGCCGAAGGTGAAATTTGCTGGGCCGGTATGCACAGTTGGAAAGCCATGTTGAACACATTAGAAATGGTAGATCGTCCGAACATCGGCTTCCAGGCGGATATGGCGCACACGCTATTATATACGATGGGTTATAACAGTCCGGAAGATCGCATCCTGCCAAAGGATTTTGATTGGAAAGATCGCAATGTTCTTAATGAAGCACTTAAAACGTTAACAAAAGCACTTCGTCCCTGGACACTCGATTTCCATGTTGCACAGAATGATGGATCCGTATTCGGTTCAGGCTCGCATGATAAAACAGGACGTCATTGTCAGGCCACAGATCCAAATGGAAAATTAGATATCGTCCATGATGCTGGTTATTGGCTGCGCGATGAAAATGGAAATCTCACCAAAGCGTTTAAACATATTTGTTGGGATGGATGCATGTTCCCCAATGAAGTGATGAATCGTCAGCAGACATGGAATGACATTCTTGCTACGATGATTAAGGTGCGTGATGCGCATGGATGGCGTGAGTAAAATTCTAAGCTGCGAGTTGTGAGCTTTGAGCTGCGAGATATGTGACTGCAATTCTGGCAGTATAATTCACACTAGATAAAATTTTATACATCTAAAAACTTTTAAATTTCTATGAGTACTAAAAAGCAATTAAGAATTGGATTGATCGGAACAGGATTTATGGGACGAACACATTCCAATGGATATAAACGTGTTGGTGATTTCTTTCCCGAACTTGAATACCAACCCGTATTGAAAGCAGTGTGTGCGCGCAGTGAAGATAAAGTCAAAGCTTTCGCAGAACAATGGGGATATGAATCAGTAGAAACAGATTGGAAAAAACTCATCGCGCGCGATGACATTGATGCGGTAGATATTTGTACTCCCAACAACATGCATGCTGAGATAGCTATCGCAGCAGCAGCGGCAGATAAAATGATTTTGTGCGAGAAGCCCTTGTCCAGAACATTGGATGAAGGACAACGCATGGTAGACGCAATAAAGAAAGCAAAAGTAAATAACACGGTGTGGTACAACTACAGAAGACTACCCGCAGTAACATTAGCAAAACAGATTATTGATTCCGGTAAACTGGGACGCATCTTTCATTACCGCGCCAACTTCTTACAAGATTGGACCATCAATGCCGATATTCCACAAGGAGGTGCTGGTCTGTGGCGTCTTGATTCAGATGTTGCAGGTTCTGGCGTAACGGGCGACCTGCTTGCACATTGCATTGATACGGCCATGTGGCTCAATGGCGGTATCAAAGATGTATCCGCTATGACGGAAATATTTATCAAAGATCGTGTTCATCAATTAACGGGTAAAGTGCAAAAGGTAAGTATTGAGGATGCATGTATTTTTCATTGCCATTTTGAAAATGGATCCTTGGGTTTGTTTGAATCCACACGCTATGCACGCGGTCATAAAGCGCTGTATACTTTTGAAATTAATGGCGAGCACGCCTCCATTCGTTGGGACTTGCACGACCTTAATCGACTTGAATACTTTGATCACAAAGATGACTCCATCGTGCGCGGCTGGCGATCCATACATGTTACCGATGGCGATCAACCCTATATGGATAAATGGTGGGTGCCAGGATTAGGCATTGGCTATGAGCACAGCTTCGTCCATCAGGCTGCAGACTTCCTCAAGAGTTTAGAAACCGGACAGCCCTGTTCACCTACATTTGAAGATGCACAAGAAACACAAAAAGTATGTGACGCCGTTATCGCCTCTGCCAACTCACGTAGCTGGAAAGACACCGGCGTTGATTGGAAAGGTTAGCTATCTAATAAGTTCACACTCTAACTTCACACCCCATCCCCACGCTCACACCTGTCCCCTGCTGGCGGGGGTAGGGGGTGGAAAGAACAAATAGCATTGCCCATCTAACCCATGACTACTCCCGTCCAATACAACAAGCGCTTCATCTTACTGGTCAGCACAACCGCTGCCATGGGCGGCTTTCTCTTCGGCTACGATTGGGTTGTGATTGGCGGAGCAAAACCATTCTATGAACCGTTCCTCGGACTTGAAACAACAACACAAAAAGGATGGGGCACAAGTTCAGCGTTGATCGGTTGCATGGTGGGAGCGTTAGCCTGCGTTTTCCTTGCCGATAAGTACGGACGGAAACGACTTCTTATTTTATCGGGGTTTCTTTTTACACTATCTGCAATCGGTACAGCACTCGCACCTAATTTCTTTTGGTTTAGTTTTTATCGCATCGTAGGAGGTCTTGCTATGGGAGTTGCACTAAATCTTTCACCGATGTACATCGCAGAGATTGCTCCACCCGAGAAGCGAGGAATGCATGTGTCCATAAATCAACTGTTGGTAATGATTGGTGTGTTGATGGCACAGTTGGTAAACTGGCGAATTGCGTTACTCGATATAACATTGTCAGTGAATGCAACGAACAACATCATTGCGCAAAGTTGGAGTGGCATGTATGGATGGCGATGGATGTTTGGCGCTGAAACATTGCCCGCTCTGATATTTTTCTTACTCATGTTTTTTGTTCCTGAAAGTGTTCGGTGGCTAGTGAAAAACGGCCAGGTTGATGAGGCAGAGAAAATTCTAATTAGAATAGGTGGGAAAGAATATGCCTCTCACCAGATTAATGATGTGAAAGCCACGGTATCACTCGAGGATGTTGATCATGTAAATTTCAAAGAACTGTTAAGTCCGCGCATTTTACGATTTATTGGTTTGGGTGTTTTTTTATCCTTCCTTCAGCAGTGGAGTGGTTTGAATGTTGTGATCTATTATGCCTCCGATATTTTTCAAGCAGCAGGATACAACCTTAGAGAGATGATGTTAAACATTGTGGTGATTGGTTCCGTGATGGTATTGTCAGTGATCATTACCATGGCTACCGTTGATAAACTGGGAAGAAAAACACTATTACTTT
Source organism: Cytophagales bacterium (assembly GCA_038218385.1). Taxonomy (GTDB): domain Bacteria; phylum Bacteroidota; class Bacteroidia; order Cytophagales; family Cyclobacteriaceae; genus JBBRKB01. Next base: position 4,131 of record JBBRKB010000299.1, read on the forward strand.
TCGGAACTTCATCCATGGCTGTGGTCTATGGCTTAATCGGATATTGTTTTTATGCAAACTACACTGGCCTTGTCATCGTGCTATTAGTACTTGCCAATGTGATGTTCTATTCCATTACCCTCGCCCCGTTGTTATGGGTCGTGTTATCTGAAATTTTCCCCAATCGCATAAGAGGAGCAGCTATGTCAATTGCAGCATTAGCACATTGGGTCGGCAACTTTTCCTTAACGTTTACCTTTCCTGCCGTTAAAGAAAATTTGGGATGGGCAAATAATTTCTGGCTCTATGGATTAATTTGTGCATTTGGTTTCGTGGTGCTCTATTTCATTTTACCAGAGACTAAGGGAAAAACATTGGAGGAGATTGAACGACTTATTGTGAAAAAATAGCAAGTGGATAGATTTATACTATCCTATAAATGTTGGTAATAGAAAGGGATATCATTTGAAGGTTATGGCTTGAACAATTCTACCAATCCTTTCCATACATTCGTAATGAACTTAACCTATATTATTCATTTGCCCTTTGAATTGATTTAAAAGGTTTTGAATTTAGGTCATAAGGAGTGATTAAAATTATCGTTCAGTATGATCCTTTCCGTATCGCCTCATATCCATATGCATTAAGCCCTGTTGTGGCAACGACTACACCTTTCTTTCCATTCTTTCCCGGCACGGCTACGCACACACCATAAAACCACGCGCCACTGTTTACTTTAAGATCAGGCGAAGAAACTTTCCATAAGTGTTTGCCAGTATCGGCATCAACAGCATGAAGAAGGCCATCGCCTCCGCCCAAATAATAGACAACACCATTGAGGTAAGTCAACTCAGAACAGGTGCCTGTGTTTTGTTCTTTCCACAACAACTTACCCGTGGTTATATCTACGCAATATAAAAAGCGATCTTCACAGGCAGAGTAGAGTTTGTTATCGGCCAATATCATCCGTGATGTTAAAGGCGATGAGCCAATATAGGTGCGCCAAAGTTCTACACCTGTCATTGCTTCAACACCATGAATGTAACGAGAAGATTGGTAGTATAAATTGGGTGCTTGATACTTAAGGTCTCCTATTACGCGTGTATCTCTATTAGGGTTTATCACCACATTTTTATAAGCGTATTGGTTTTGGGTAACATTGTAAAGGTTGATTTCTGTTGAACCCATACCCTGTTTCGTTGTAAAGTCAGTATATGGATTTTCTATACCAAAAGCAAGGTAGGTATCACCACC
>JBBRKB010000300.1:0-5330 GCA_038218385.1 Cytophagales bacterium
CCAGCAAGGCCTAAACTCATAATGACAACCAATCCAATGATTCCGGCCATACCGGTGACCACCTCACCTAAGATCAATCCATATGGAACAAAATAAAGTGCAAACATGAAGATGGTTTTAAAAACCATTTCGGCATTGGCATGACGGTTAATGTTATTGTTTTTAAAATAATCACTTACCCGTTTGTTTAAGGTAGCAGAGAACTCGCGATGGTTGGGAGCAAATGTTACAGTTTTTGATTTTTCCATTAAAAATAATTTAACAATTCGTTAACTAAAAGGATGTTCTACAATCATCAATTTCCGTGATGATATCTGGTTAATGTTCTTAAGATAACTTCTTTCTGCCTGATCACATAATGAAAAAGCAGATCCGTTGGCACCTGCCCTCCCTGTTCTGCCAATCCGATGTGAATAGGTCTCGGTAGTTTCAGGAAGCTCATAATTGATTACAAAGGGAAGGTTATGAATGTCTATGCCCCGTGCTGCAATATCGGTGGCCACCAACACTCGGGTGAACTTCTTTTTGAAATTCTCGAGAGCGCGTATCCGTGCGTTTTGTGATTTGTCGCCATGGATGGCCTCTGCAGAAATGCCAGACTTATTAAGGTCTTTGGCAATTCTATCGGCTCCGTGTTTAGTACGCGCAAACACAAGGACGTTTTTCATTTCCTTTTCTGCAATAATATGCTTTAGCAAAGCCCGCTTGCTCGGCTTCTCCACATAATACACAAATTGATCGACATCTGCTTTGGCTTCTGCGGTGGCTGCTACATTGAGTGTCACCGGCTTGTGCATGATGGAAGCAATAAGGTTTTTGATCGAGTCCGGCATAGTGGCCGAAAAGAATATATTTTGACGACTTTGAGGTGAAGCCTTTATTACCTTTTTAATATCATTTATAAATCCCATGTCGAGCATCCGGTCAGCTTCATCCAGAACCAGCATTTCCAGTGATTTCAGGCTGATTAACCCCTGTGTCATCAGATCCAGCAAACGCCCTGGTGTGGCTACTAAAACGTCTACTCCGCGCTTTAACTGTTGCACTTGCGCATGTTGTGATACGCCGCCAAAAATCAAGGTGCTTTTAATAGGTAAATATTTTCCGTAGAAATTCAGGTTGTCACAAACTTGCGCTGCAAGTTCACGGGTGGGTGTAAGGATCAGTACTCTTATTCCCTTTGATTGCGTAGTCAGTTGTAGCTTTTGTAGAATGGGTATACAGAATGCGGCGGTCTTTCCTGTTCCGGTTTGAGCCTGGCCAATCACATCTTTCCCAGAAATGATACAGGGTATGGCCTCGTTTTGAATAGGTGTTGGTGTATGATAGCCCTTCTCACGAAGCGCTTTTACAATTGGTTCACACAAGTTAAATTTTTCGAATGACATTGAATTGTTAAATTATAAAATGAAGTAAAAAATACCAAATCACGCAGTACGATGATTGGCTCTTTATTGGAATCGGCAGAGAGGCTATTCCGTTTTTTTACAACGTCTTAGATGGTATCCAATAAAAAAATTGGGGGGAACTTAAGAGACTACTTTTTTTCGTTTTGGCAGTGAATTAATTTATCCTCAATTACTATGCAAAGATAGGCAAAATTTCCAACTAAATCGTGAAGATTTTCAATTGACCTTACCTTAGGGGGTGATTTCGCCTCATTATCCCCACCCGATACTTTGGTTCATTCTTCTTCCAAGATTCCTTTCTTAACACAGACTAAGGAGAAATAGGTTCAAGTGGGGCGACCTTTCCCCACTCTCAATACGTGCACTTATAAACGGGCGATTCTGCGTTGGGCAAAAACAGACTTTCCAAATCACTCAACTCTCTGCAGATAATCGGCTAAGCGATGAGAGCTCTTACACGCCGATAGAAAAAATTAGTAAAATAGGACTGACCCATTGCCCTGAAATTGTTATCGAATAGAATAAATTGGATGGGACGCATCGAAGCTATTTGAAAATTTTAGCAAAAATCTTTTTAACTGTTGCCCATCCCTTTGCCATTTGGTCATCTTTCGGTGAAATAAGAAACGCTATGGGTTTGAGGGAATCTACATGTGTGCATACCACTTTAAACATTCCAAGAAATGGCACACTGACAAACATGCCCGGTATGCCCCACGCCATGCCGCCTAAAATAATAATTAAAATAGTAAACAAGGGATTGATGGCCACACGGCCACCCGTTATGTTTGGGGTGAGTATGTTGTTCTCTGTGAACTGAATAATCAAAAACAATATAACAATACCAATGGCATCGTGGGGCTCATCAGAGGCGAGTGCGTAAAGCAAGGGAATAGCTCCGCCTATAAGCGTGCCGAAGTAAGGAATAAAATTCATGACGGCCGAAAGAATCCCAAACATGATGGGATATTTTATACCCACAATGAGAAGGCCCAATGAATTTAACACACATAAAATGAGCACCACTAAAAAAACTCCACTCACATAGTTTTTTGTAACAGAGGCTATCTCATGCAGTATAATGGAGAGCTTCTCGTGGTATTGGCTATCTACTATTTTAACTAAAAATTCTCTGAAATGATCGCGGTAGCACAACATAAAGAAAATGAAAATTGGCTGAAGACCCAGCCCTACTAAAGTGCCTGTTGTAGCGCTAACTATTTTTTTTACCGATCCACCTTCTTCCGAGAACACACCGTTCATGCTTTCTTTCAAACTTTTCTGATCAAAATTAATAGGCGTGTTTTCGGTAAGGTATTTCTGTAAATTTTGTATATTATCTTTGGCTTGTTTTAAAATGGTGTCAGCATCCTGAACAAAAAAAGAAAGTTGTTCATAAAGCAATATTGCCAAGCCCGCTATGACGGCTATGGCAGTGATAACACTGATGATCGTTGCCGCGGTGCGATTCTTAATATAGCTCTCCACAAAAACGGCCAGTGGATAAATAAGATATGAAAATAATATAGCCAGACTAATGGGGTAAATAAAATCACGGCCTATTATGATAACCGTGCCCACAGCAATAACAGATAGTATAATTAACGGCCAATTTTTTGCAGATTCGCTTTTATTAAAATCATTGTTCATTAGCTAAAGATAGATGTATGCTACGTGTTTCAAAAATTGCGAGGCTCTTTAAAGACGCCGCTATAAAACTGGGGAAGAAAGATCCACTTATCTTAGCATCATCTACGGCGTTCTTCACCACCTTCTCCATTCCTCCGACGCTCATCATCCTCATGAATGTACTGAGCCTATATTTTAAAAGGGAAAGTTTGTCTGTTCAATTCGATAAGCAAATAAGTGAAATTTTTGGAGCTGAAGCGGGAACACAACTTCAAACCATTGCCACTAATCTGAGCGAGATGACGGGCAAAGGGTGGATCACCATTGCCGGGTCAGTCTTTTTGATCTTTGTAGCCACTAACCTCTTCAAGGTTATTAAAACATCGGTCAACCAGATATGGAATATACGTCCAAAGAATACAAAGAAATTATTGCACAATGTGAAAAACCGTGCCATCGCACTGGCCATTGTCTTCCTTACTGGAATATTTTTCCTGCTCTCCATACTTGCCGACAGCCTGGTAACGCTGCTTCAAAATTATTTACACAATAGCCTACCTGTAGGCGAAACGTTACTAATAATAGGCCTCAGTAAATTACTATCACTTGTCTTCATCACGCTCTGGTTTATCTCTATATTCCGCTATCTGCCCGATGCACGCATTCAATGGAAGGCTGTAAGTATTGGTGCGTTGGTAACTGCGTTTCTATTTATGATCGGAAAACTTGCTCTTGAACGGTTTCTGGTTAACAGTAACATCAGCAATGTATTCGAAACATCAGCATCGATTGTGTTGGTTTTACTTTTTATTTTTTACTCCAGCCTCATTATGTATTACGGCGCAGCCTTTACGTTTGTGCTGTCAGAAGAACTTAATCAACCTGTGACACCGCGCAAGTATGCGGAAGAATATAAAATAACGCCTATAAAGAAGGATGGGGCGTAAGGAAAAATACGAACTTTTTAATCTCAATACTTGCATTCACTAATCGGGTGATCCTTGCCACCCGAATCCTTAACCACTCTACTTGCTTCATCCCATTTCGCAGTCCATAAAGTTTTCCTTCTTATCGTGCGTAGGATTGTTGGTGAACACTCAACGGTGGGTGAACTCCAACCCATTCAAAAATTGTAAATACTTATCTTACCACCCTCAGCTCACCGTTGATGTTGGCAACATATACGGGTAGGGACACGGCACCATCCTCTTGCTGAACATAAATTAATGGATGCCCATTGGAATTCGTTAGTTCCCATACTTTCCCACCGCAATAGGAAACCGGTTTAATTTCGGTTTGACTTACCTTATCCATTGCTTTAAATATATCTCCTCCGAAAATATCTTTTAGGCTTTCGCTACAAGCGTTGGGTCTACCGAAAATGAAGTGGCATTGTCGTCAATTTTGGGTTTCATTTGTACCTTCAGGGCACTCACACAATTCCAGAATTTTCATTCCATATGCAATAAGTGCCTTCTCGTCAGTTGACCCCGATTGGGAAGCAATGCTTTTACTAAAATCGAACCGTTCATTATTAAAGTTGAAATCTTTAGTTGTTTCTTTTTCGACCACAAAATCAAAGGCCACTACACCAGCTTTCGTATCATCAGTTGAAACAATATCATCAGCTGTATAGGAAGAAATTCCACCGCTAACAGTTGCCGCTACACCGAGCGGTGTGGCAATTACTTTTAGTATATTATTTTTTCCTTTCAAAGAAAGATTAACTGGAATTTGATTGGCCGTTTCATCCGTCCCAGAATAATTATAGACCGGAAATCCATTAATAAAACATTTTACAGAAACATCATTCGTGGCAATTTTTAAATAGTAGAAAACGGGTTTCTCTTGTGCGAAAGAAATAGTGTAACTAAAAATAAAAAGTAGAATCAATAGATATTTCATAAACTGCTAATTCGGTTCATCCTAAATATAGTGATTTTCATCAACGGTGTTGTGCCACACATTTCAATTGTCTCAGCTTTGGCCAGACATCACTTCGACATTAAGATGGAACCACAACGGCTTTATGGGAGACACAGAGGATAGTTGGAAATGTAATTTCTCTCTTCATAGTAAACCCTTGAAAACATCCATTACTTCCAGAAGGTCATGCTTATGCGCCTGCACAGCATCCAAGGTGTTTGGAGTATGGTCTTCAATGCATTGTTCGATTACCAGGTGCGGGCGGATTTTCATTTTCACCAGTTCATTGGCCAATCTCCTGTAATCAATGTCACCTTCACCAAATGTTTCTTTCCACACACCATCCGCGGATTGCCGAAGGTGAAG
>JBBRKB010000301.1:0-5308 GCA_038218385.1 Cytophagales bacterium
AAATATTTCATTGCTTGCTGATGAGTTGACAGATGCATATGACCAAAAGGATACAGAACTTTTTACCACATGGATTGATATTCTGAAAGCTGCTTCTTTTAAAATCAATAAAACAGTAGAAGATTTTACTGACAATCGTTAAGTAGAGTAGGTATTACCCAGTAAAAATCAGCTACAACAGATTGAAGATTATTTCTTGAGATTGGCATGGGTTTTCAATTTTTTTATAGCCTCCGTGATTGCGTTGTGGTTCAGTGACGGAGCTGATCCTTCGGGAATTTTTCACTACAATCAATACAACTCCTAGCTGGTTTGTGGGCTAGTCCGAACAGGATGCTCGGGAAATTCAAAATATCTGCGAATTCCGATGGGAAAATTACTCTCCCTTAACATATTGAGACTGCGTTCACTTGGGAAATAAATTACTCAAAGTGTATGCAAACAAAGAAAAAATTCCACGATTTCATGTCAGAAATGTCCCTTATTCTTCACATAATGTTGTGGCATAATTTTAACTGTTTTACTGATTGTCCGTTCTCCTGAGTCTCATCGTCGAAGGAGTAAAATCAGTAAAAATAAGTAGGAGAAAAAATTAAAAATCGGAAGAAATAAATGAATTACCCCGTGCATAGCTTGGCATTTAACTAAAAATAGAGCTTGTTAAAATTATGAAAACTGAAGTCTGCAAAAATTTACTAGCATCCTAATGGTTTCCACTTCCGGTATCCGATTTTATTCTTTTACCAAACATTATTTAGTACACCCCTTACTTTTAAAAAGTTGCACCACTAGCTGAAATAACAGTGTAAAATCTAAAATCATGGCAAGCGAAATTAGACAAATCAGAAAAAAAGCCAAACTATCGGCACATGCCCATAATTTCCCGATTGTAGGTATTGGAGCATCTGCCGGAGGCCTTAATGCTTTTGAGCGTTTGTTGGAGGCCGTACCAAAAGATTCAGAAATGGCTTATGTAGTTGTGCAGCATTTAAGCCCAATGCACGAGAGCCACCTTACCGAAATTCTTTCTCGGGTGGCTAAGATTCCTATTCAGGAAATTACCGATGGGGTTCCTATTTTACCAAACCATATTTATGTGATCCCTTCCGGCAAAATTCTCACTACGGTCGATGGGGTGCTCAAGCTTTCTCCCAGAGAAGATGTAAAAACCAATTTAGTGATTGATATTTTTTTCACTTCAATTGCTGTGGTTTGGGAGAGCATGGCAGTAGGCGTGGTGCTTTCTGGTGCGGGCAATGATGGCACAGTCGGATTGAAAATGATTAAAAATCATGGCGGAATTACCATTGCTCAGGATGAATCGGCTGCCTTTGGCGATATGCCCCAAAGCGCAGTGGATGCCAATGTGGTAGATTTTGTTTTGCCTGCCGAAAAAATCCCTGCTCAACTTGTAAAGATTAAAAATACCTACGCTGCGGCTCATGCACTGGAAGAGGAAGAATCACTGCCAAAAAATGATGAAACTGCTTTTAAGGAAATGTTGCAGGTTATGCAGCAGGTTGGTGGTGTAGATTTTACTCACTACAAGCAAAGTACACTTCATAGGCGTATTGGGCGCAGAATGGCACTCCACAAAAGAGGAAATCTGGAAGACTATTCAAAATTTTTGCAAAGCGATAAAGCAGAGCAAGGTGCACTGTTTCAGGATATGCTAATTTCTGTTACCTCTTTCTTTAGAGACCCAAAAACATTTGAGACGTTAACCGAAAAGGTATTTCCTGCCTTGCTTAAAAACAATCCGGATAAAGATCCTATCCGCATCTGGATTGCAGGATGCTCCAACGGCAAGGAAGCGTATTCCTATGCGATAAGCCTTCACGAATTCTTAGAAAGAAACGCATCACGTAAAACGATTCAAATTTTTGCTTCTGATATATCAGAATCCGCCATAAAGAAAGCTCGTGCAGGCATCTATACCAAGGAACAGGTGAAAACCCTCTCAGAAGAACAGCTCAACAATTATTTTAATTACACCGCTGACGGCTACCAAGTAAATAAGGAGCTTCGGGAAATGTGTGTGTTTGCCAAACAAAATTTTGTAAAAGATCCGCCTTTTGCCAAAATGGATTTGATAAGCTGCCGCAATGTCTTTATTTATATGGATCCTGTTTTGCAGAAAAAAGCATTAACCACCTTTCATTATGCGCTAAAAGAAAATGGAATTCTTGTACTCGGCAACTCCGAAACTGCAAGTGAAGCATCAGCGTTGTTTACTGACTTTGATGGTAGTCACAAAATTTACTCACGCAATCCCGGTGTAGGCCGATTTATGGAGGTGGCCACCTGGCGTAGGGAAGAGATATTGACCACACAAAACGCAGCTCCTAGCTTTGAAGCTTCTCAAAGTGATTTTCGTAAGAGCGCTGATGAGCTAATTATCTCAAGATCCCCTGCAAGTGTAATTGTGAATGAGCAACTGGACATTGTCCATATTAATGGCAACATAGACCCTTTTTTGAAACAATCTCGGGGCAAGCCTTCCTTAAATCTGCTAACTATGGCAAGGGAAGGATTGGCACTTGATCTGCGAACAGCCATCAACAAAGCACAAGTCAGTAAGGATTCGGTGATAATAGAAGATATCTCTATCAAAATAGACAACAATCAGAAGCTTGTAACCATTGAAGTTTTTACACTTGCTGATACGGCTGAGCCACATTATTTGATCGTTTTTACAAAAAGTTATATCCCTGAAAAGGAGGAGAATTCAAACCTTGGAGGCAACAACGCGGGAACCGGATCAGATCACATTGGAAAGCTAAAAAAGGAGCTTACACTTACCAAGGAGGATATGATTTCCATTTCAGAATTAATGGAAACTGCCAATGAAAAACTAAAAACCAACAATGAGGAGTTGCAGATTCTGAACGAAAAATTAGAATCTTCCGGAGAAGAGCTACAATCAAGCAATGAAGAGCTTAGCAGTTTAAACCTTGAGCTGATCGACAGAGAGGAACAACTCAACGCTGCACGTGAATATTCAGAAGCCATTGTAAGCACGATCAAAGAACCGTTGGTTATTTTGGATAAAAATCTCCGAATAAAATCTGCCAACAACTCTTTCTATAAAAAATTCAAGCTTTCCAAACGGGAAACTCAAGGAAATTTCTTTCTCAAAATCCAAAACAACCAGTGGGATAATAAAGAACTGCGTTCCCTGCTCAAGACAATTCTTCCTGAAAATACCCGGATGGAAGACTTTGAAATGGTTCTTGATGATCGAATTATGCTGTTAAATGCAAGGGAGATTGTAAGTGAAATAAATACCGAGCAATTGATACTTCTTGCCATAGAAGACGTCACCGATACCAAGCTTGCCAAAAAATTAAAGATAAGTGAGGCCAAGTTTAGAAACCTGATCATGCAGGCACCGGCACCTATTACCACTTTTAAAGGTCCTTCTTTTATTGTGGAAAAAATAAATGAAACAGCGCTGGAAATGTGGGGAAAAACCTACGACGAGGTAATCGACAAACCTCTTTTTGAAGTCTCCCCGAAAATGGAGGATAGCTTAAAATCAATATTTAACACCATATACCTTACAGGAGAGCCTTATATCGCTAACGAATTGCCGATTCAATTTAAGCGTAAAGGAAAACCAGACACCGCTTATATGAATGTGGTTTATCAGCCATTGCGTGATTTGGATAACAAAATTTATGGGATCATGTCCATTGGAACAGAAGTGACGGAAAGTGTGAATGCCCGCAAATTGATTGAGGCAAGTGAACTCTTTAACCGAACCATTTTAGAAAGCAGTCCAGATTGTTTGAAAGTTTTAGACCCTGAAGGTCGCGTTCAGTATATGAACTCAAACGGGCTTTGTCAGATGGAAATTGAGGATCTATCTGCCATCAAAAACAAAAATTGGTGGGACATGTGGGGAAGTGAAAATGAAGAAATGGTAAAAGCCTCGGTTGACAAAGCGCTCAATGGAGAAACTGCACAATTCACAGCCTTTTGCCCGACCGCAAAAGGAACACCCAAATGGTGGGATGTAGTCGTATCGCCTGTAGGCAATCCAGATGAACCGGTGCAGCAGATCATTTCTGTTTCAAGAGATGTCACCGAACAAAAAGAATCCCAAGATGCACTGGACAAATTAAATCACTCGCTTGATGTGAAAAACAAAGCGCTTGAAAACGCAAATGTTGAACTTACTTCATTCAGCTATATCGCAAGCCATGATTTGCAGGAGCCCATACGCATGGTTAAGATGTTTACCAAGCGCATTCTTGAGACAGAAAAATTTTCTGAAAAAACCATGCGTTATTTCGATTTCATCACAGAAGCCACTGAGCGCATGCGAAACCTCACCATTTCGCTGCTTGATTATTCCCGAATCGATAGAACTGAATTGAAATTAGTTCCCCGCGATCTGAATACCAGTGTGAGAGAATCAAAAAGAGACCTTCGCTTATTGATTGCTGAAAAACAAGCCATTATAGCATATGAAAATCTTCCTACAATAAATGGTCTATCCATCCAGCTAACCCAGCTTTTCACAAACTTGATCAGCAATGCCATTAAATACAGCAGACCTGAGGTCGTCCCACATATCAAAATCACTTCGGTACAGGTTCATGGAAAAAAAATCGATCATCCCGCAGCTAGCAAACAACAAAAATATTACGCTATAAAAATTGCAGATAATGGAATTGGCTTCGAAGAAGAACACGCAGCAAAAATCTTTGAACTCTTTCAGCGGCTGCACGGCAGAAAGGAATATTCAGGGACGGGAATTGGCTTAGCTATTGTAAAAAAAATAGTTACAAACCACAATGGTTTTATCATCGCAAAAGGCAATCCAGGAGTTGGATCGACATTTACCATTTACTTTCCAACCTTATAAATCGAAAATTTATCCGTGTGGATAGCGTAGTCGACGAGATGCATCCTCTGAGGTGAATTACAAATTGGTTGTCAAGTCAACCGGTAGTTAAGAGTTTAGAATTAGGGCAGCTGCCACGATTTTGCCATCGATTTTAAAATCAAACTTTACCAGATCAGAACCGAAAGTAAAAATTTCATAGCTAAATAAAATAAAATACTCATTATTGGGTATGACTTGAGAGATTAACTGGATAAGAAGTAAACGATGGAAAGCAAAACAGTAAAATTCCGGGAGAAACCCAAGCTGTCTTCGCATGCACATAACTTCCCCATTGTGGGTATAGGAGCTTCAGCAGGAGGACTTGATGCTTTTAGAAAGTTGTTGGAACAAATTCCACTGGATTCTGGAATGGCCTATGTAGTAGTGCAGCATCTCAATCCAATCTATGACAGC
>JBBRKB010000302.1:0-5307 GCA_038218385.1 Cytophagales bacterium
TTCTTCTTATAAAACGGATACGTCTCGTTATAAAAAAAATGGAAGCCAAAAGAATTAAAAGAAAAATCAGCTGTTGAATTAAAATCATCGGATACATTTAAATGTTTTGCATGAAATATAAATTTACATACTTTTGTGCCCCTGTTGCACCTTATTACGCAATAATATGGTGATGTAGCTCAGTTGGTAGAGCAAAGGACTGAAAATCCTTGTGTCGGCGGTTCGATTCCGTCCATCACCACTTCAAAAGATTCAAACCCCTTTTTTCAAGGGGTTTTTTTGTTTTATATCAATGTTCAACTTTAAATTAAATTGTCAAAATAACCTTTTACTTTGTAAAGAATTTTTAGCTGATATCCCCTTTCTAATTCAAAATTATGGAGCAATTTGGAATTTCTGAAGTAGCAGCCCGCTTGTTACTTACCCACTTAGCTCAGACCGCTCTTGGGGTTTCCATGTTTTTCATTTTCAATCACTTTAGTAAAGTCTATATCCGGCGGTTTTTAAGAAGCTGGTCGCGAAGTTGGCTGGCCTTTTCGGTTTATTCTGTTTGTACATTCCTCCTTACTCTTATTGCACCTATGGAAAAAGCTGGTCGCGTTGACATACCGCTCAGTTTTTTGGCGCAATTGGGGTCATTTCTTCAGATTATTTTTATTCTCTTAGGCTCTTATCAATTTGTTTTTAGTAAGCCCATTAGCAGAAAAACCTCCAATACCATTCTTGTTATCACCGTGCTTCTAGCTGCTATAACGGTGCTTGCCTATAGCACCGTGCCCGATTCGGAGGGGGCCAAACACCTGATCCAAATGGGCAGCCGTACGATCATTTCCGGTTGTGGCTTCCTATTCGCAGCAGCAGTCGTTTGGACAAACCCAAAGTTTACGAAAGGTTATGGCCAAGGTATATTGGCCTTTTCATTTCTACTTTTCAGCGTTTATCAATTCTTCTACTTTTCCATTATCATATCCAATATGCAAGGAGCTGGCGCTTCTATTCCGGGCAGCACGGGTTTGATTAACCTTTTAATGATCTCGATGATTAGTATGGGAATGGTCATGTGGCTTCTTGAAGACGAGCGCGCCAAACTTGACAAAGCCAATAAGGATCTTGACAGTTTTCTCTATAGCACATCGCATGATTTGCGCGCCCCTATAGCTTCCATTCTAGGGCTTACCTACATCGGAAAACTTGAGTTACAAGAAGAAAAGGCTCGGCATTTTATGGACTTGATTGATCAACGGGTAAAAAAACTAAATACCATACTTACAGATATTCTAAGCCTCTCAAGAACAAAAAAGCTTGTGGTAAAGCTAGAGACTATTTCTTTTGACAAGGTTGTGGAAGAGACTCTTTCTGATATTCAATTCGTTCAGGAAAATTCACCTATCCAATTAATGTATGAGATTAACCCCGAGAACGTATTGTATTCTGATATTAATCAGTTAAAAATTATTCTCGGAAATCTTATTAACAATGCGCTCAAGTACCACCGACTCAGGCAAGAGTTGCCTTCTGTGAAAATACGATTCATACGTATAGGTGATAAGGTGACAATAGAAGTTGAAGACACTGGTCAAGGAATTCCGGAGAGAAATTTACCCAAGATTTTTGACATGTTCTATCGGGCTACCGAGCAAGGAGATGGCACAGGGCTTGGGCTTTTCATCGTAAAAGAAGCGGTTGCAAAAATTAACGGAACCATCGATGTAAAATCGGAATACGGTAAGGGCACAACATTTTCAATCTACTTTGAAAATGTCTGAGGCTATTTAAAATGCTTTAGCTTGGTTATTTCTTCTTTCTTAAGCGCTCTCCAATCACCGCGAGGAAGGTCTTTCTTGTCAAGACCCGCATACACAGTCCGATCCAACTTTATAACTTGATATTCCAGCGATTCAAAAATTCTTCTTACCACGCGGTTCCATCCGATATGTATTTCTATTCCCACCGTCTTGCCATCAGTAGAAACTATGGCGAGATCGTCCACTGTGGCTTTGCCTTCTTCAAGTCTTACGCCTTCCATTATTTTTTGGTAATCCGGTTTTGTAAGTGCACGATCCAGTTCTACTTTATAAATCTTTTTCGCCATATACGATGGGTGCATAAGTTTATCCGCCAGCTCACCATCATTTGTTAGAAGCAATAGTCCGGTTGTATTTCTATCTAATCGACCCACCGGATAAACACGTTCCTTGACATGATCACCAAGAAGGTGCATAACTGTTTTTCGTTCCTGTGGATCTTTTGTAGTGGTGAGAAACCCTTTTGGCTTATTGAGGAGAATGTAAACCGGTTTTTCCGCACGCAACACTTTCTCTTCGTATCGCACCTCGTCCCGGGGGTTTACTTTATAGCCTAATTCAGAAATAACTTTTCCGTTCACACTGATCAATCCCATTTTTATCAGTTCATCAGCTTCCCTGCGGGAGCAAACACCACTGTTAGAGATGTGTCGGTTAAGTCGAATCTTATCTGAAGATCCTTCTATATTATCAGAAGTTCGCTGCCTTACAGATGATGGCTTGGAGAATTTATCACCTGTAAATTTTTTCTTTGTCAATTTGGAACCCGTGAATTCACTCCTTTTTTTGTCTTTATTAAAAGAGTCCTTGCTACCGGATTCATCGCCCATCGGCTTGTCACGTGATGCTACTCTCCGATAGGGTTTTCCCTCACCAAATTTCTTTTTAGCAAATTTATCTGGATCAGGTCTGGTGGAATAACTTCTTTTTGGGCGATCTTCAGAAGACTTACTATCTGAAGAATCCTTATCTGTTGATGGCCTTCTTCGGTATGGTTTTTCTTCACCAAATTCCTTTTTGGCAAATTTATCTGGATCAGGTCTGGTGGAATAACTTCTTTTTGGGCGATTATCCGAAGGCCTACTTTCTGAAGAGTCCTTATCTGTTGACGCCCTTCTTCGATAGGGTTTTCCTTCACCAAATTCTTTCGGCTTATCAGTGCCAGATTTGGAAGTATATTTTTTCCTTGAAGAATTTCCTGATGCACGATCATCCTTTCCTCGTGAAGAAGGAGATTCTCCCCGACCTCTGCGGCCAGAGGATGAGTTATTGTTCCGCATCGATGTCTTTTGAATCTATGTTTTCCCCGATGGTATTGACTTCGTGGGCAAAGTCTTTGGGGGTAGGCAACTCGGTTAAGTCATTAATACCAAAGTACTCCATGAATTTCATGGTAGTTCCGTAAAGCATAGGACGACCAACGGTATCAGCCTTTCCCTTTATTTCTATTAAGCTTTTATCCAGTAATTTTTGAACAGCGTAATCGCAATTTACGCCGCGAATGTTTTCAATTTCCGTCTTCGAGATTGGCTGCTTGTACGCAACTATTGATAGCGTCTCCATGGCCGAGGTAGACAAGCGTTTTTTGGATTGCTGCTTTAGCATAATTCCAATGCTTGTCTGATAAGCAGGCTTGGTCATAAACTGATAGCCGCCCGCAGCTTTGGTTAACTGAAAGGAATGATCTTCATGCTGGTACTTATCCGACAAGCGTTGGATCGCCCCATTAACATCTTCCTCAGGAATTTCTGCACCGAACATTTCAGAGAGGCATGCCATGATGTCACTCACCTTTATAGGGGAAGGAGAGCAGAAGATCAGCGCTTCAATATGGTTTTGTAAAAAATCCACTAGTCGTGTTGCATGATTTTAGCCTCAATTGACTGCGTAGTATGCGGAACTGCGATCAATCGGTCTTTGGAAATCAATTTCCCCGTTACGGAACAAATTCCATACGTACCATTTTTGATACGCACCAAGGCGTTCTCTAAATTGGTAATGTATTTCTGTTGACGTGCAGCAAGCTGGCTGAGGTTTTCCTTTTCAGCAGTTTCAGCACCATCCTCTAATACTTTTGTGTTTCCACCAGAAGTAGCATCTGTCCCTTCGTCATTGTTCCTGTTGAGCGTATCCTTTAATATTTTGTATTCCTGGCGGGACTTCTCCAGTTTCTGCTGGATCAATGTTTCAAACTCTTTCAATTCCTCTTCAGAGTATCGGCTGCGGTCTTCTACAACAGCAGGCTTTGCCGGTTTATGGGCAATAGGGCGTTGCGTTGGCATTTGGAAATTAGTCGTATGGGCAATGCTCAGGAGGTTTGGCCTGTTTTGATCAACGGATGCCTTGACGCTAACAGCATTAACGGGAGTTGTTGATTTTGATTTTTTGATTTTTTGTGGCTTGCCCTTTTTCACAACGGGTGCCTTTTGTTCCACAACCGGAGGTGTTGGAGCTACCACTACTTTTTTGGGTGCCACTTTCTTAGCGGACACTTTTTTAGGAGCGGCTTTTTTAGCAGGTGCCTTTTTAGATGTTGCTTTAGGAGCCGTTTTCTTTACTGGCTTTTTAGCAGCTGCTTTTTTCACTGCCTTCTTAGGAGCAGCGGCCTTCTTGGTCTTAGCAACTGGTTTTGATTTTGTTTTAGAGGCCGGCTTTTTTGCTTTGGCCTTTGATGCTATTTTCTTTTTTGCTTTAGCCATAATCCAATCTTCGTTTGTAAAAGATGCGCAAAATTAAGGTTCCGGGGTGGAAAACAAAAAATTTGAATGTTTTATTCCCATCTTTAATTCAAACGCTGTAAACGGGTTAAAATCAACGAATCTAAACGACCCTCTCCACTAGAAGGAACCTGCAATCACTACTCTTTTTCGAAATGTTCGAACCGAACCTGATGCATTAAATACTTCAAACCAAACGGCATAATATCCTATGCGGGCTCTTTGTCCATCGTCAGTATCACCATCCCAACGGTAAAATCCTTCAACTCCCAATACTTCATTTTTGGCCACCGTCTTAATCAGCCTGCCTTGAGCATCGAGTATCTTTACATTGGCGACACTGCCGCCCTGATCAAATTTGAAATTTATTTGTGTGAAGCTTGGGCTTCCATTTAAAGGCTGGAAAACTTGTGGTTCAATGTTAATGGCTTCCTCATCAAGACTTATTGTAGACCGAGTGTTTGAATTTAAGTAGCCCGGGGTAGCATAGCCAACTGTGGCACTTGCGCTTTTCCAATTTTCGGGTGTTTGGCTCGGTGCCCCGAATGTAATTCGCTCAAGTGAGACACCTTCTGCGTTTTTCAAAAAAGGAGAATGAAAGTCTTCCGTATAAATCAACCCATCCATTACTTTTCCAGCGTTATCAAGAAGGGCAATAGAGCCATCACTATCATTGAATGTGGGAAGTCGGGATTCTATTCCATTTTCTGTTTTGCCTCCAGGATAATGGTCCAGAACATTGTTTAGGTCAGCGGCAATTACCTTATATTCAAAAGGACGTATCA
>JBBRKB010000303.1:0-5252 GCA_038218385.1 Cytophagales bacterium
AATGTTAAGCATCCCTTTTGTTCACTCACAGGGACAACTCACTACAGATGTTAGGATTGATTATAATCAGAAATGGCAACATAGACATTGGCGCGCTATTCAGACAGCGTATGGCAAAGCACCTTTTTATGAATTTTATGCCGAACGCATACGTAAGGTTATATACGAAAAGCATGATTTTTTATACGATCTAAATTTAAACCTGCTGTCATTATGTCTTACGTTCATGAAATGGAATATTCCCCTAAAAGAAACTTCACAATATGAGAAAGAGGTTAAATGCGCCGAAAACGACCTTCGTGGGGTGATAAACACAAAAAATGAAGCTGAATTGAGCAAATTGTATCAGCCATTGCCTTATATTCAGGTATTTGGCAATATGTTTGAGTCTGGGCTAAGCGTTCTTGACTTGATTTTCTGCATGGGGCCAAACGCTTTGGAGTTAATCAAACAGTCAAGAAAGAGAAATGAACAAACAAATTCCTGAATACGTTGAGCGTATTAAATCTTGAGTTTGAAAAGAAAACAAAACAATAAAAACTTTACATTTACCAATCACTATAACAATTTCCATATGGAAGCTAAATTTTCGAACCGGGTAAAAGAAGTTATCTCCCTCAGCCGAGAAGAAGCACTACGCCTGGGACATGATTACATTGGCACCGAACATTTGTTGCTAGGCATGGTACGTGAAGGCGAAGGAGTAGCAGTAGG
Source organism: Cytophagales bacterium (assembly GCA_038218385.1). Taxonomy (GTDB): domain Bacteria; phylum Bacteroidota; class Bacteroidia; order Cytophagales; family Cyclobacteriaceae; genus JBBRKB01. The sequence continues at coordinate 715 of JBBRKB010000303.1, forward strand.
CGTACTCAAAAAACTGGGCGTGCCATTGGAAGAGCTTCGCGCTGAAATTGAAAAGATATCGAAGGGAACTGCTACACATGAAGTGAAGAACCTGGCGAATATTCCACTCACCAAAGCATCTGAAAAAGTTTTAAAGATCACCTATCTCGAAGCTAAAATTTTCAAGGCACAGCTTATTGGAACAGAGCATCTGCTTCTTTCCATCTTGCGCGACCAAGACAATCTGGCAACACAAATACTAAACAAATTTGATGTGAACTACGAGGTGGTAAAAGAAATGCTTGAGTATCAAACAGAAAATCCGATGGCATCGTCTGATACAGATGATCCCGATGAAGATTCATCGAAGATTTTCGGTGCAGCCGCAGGTGCTGGGAAAGAGAAAAAAGGCACAGAAAAATCACGCACGCCCGTGCTTGATAATTTTGGTCGTGACCTTACCAAACTTGCAGAAGACAACAAGCTTGATCCTATCGTAGGTCGTGAAAAAGAAATTGAGCGCGTGGCGCAAATCCTTTCACGGCGCAAGAAGAACAATCCCATCCTTATTGGAGAGCCGGGTGTTGGTAAGACGGCAATAGCGGAAGGTCTCGCCCTTCGCATCATACAAAAGAAAGTATCACGTGTCCTTTTCGGAAAGCGTGTCGTTACCCTTGATCTTGCTTCGTTGGTTGCCGGTACAAAATACCGCGGACAATTTGAAGAACGGATGAAAGCCGTAATGAATGAACTGGAGAAATCGCCTGATGTAATTCTCTTCATTGATGAATTGCATACCATTGTTGGTGCCGGTGGAGCTTCGGGTTCGCTGGATGCATCCAACATGTTCAAGCCTGCTTTATCAAGAGGAGAGATTCAATGTATTGGTGCCACTACATTGGATGAGTACAGGCAATACATTGAAAAAGATGGCGCCTTAGCAAGAAGATTTCAAATGGTTTTAATTGACTCCACTACACCGGAAGAAACCATTCAAATCCTTGACAACATCAAAGAAAAATACGAAGAACACCATCACGTGGTGTATACAAAAGAAGCCATCGATGCCTGTGTTAGATTATCAGATCGTTACATAAGCGATCGGTACTTACCCGACAAAGCCATTGATGTGCTTGATGAAGCGGGAGCGCGTGTACACATTAACAACATTCACGTGCCTGAGGACATCGTGAAATTTGAAGAAGCGATAGAGGATGTGAAGAAAGAGAAAAACCGCGTTGTTAAAAGCCAAAAGTATGAGGAGGCCGCACAACTTCGTGATAAGGAAAAAAAACTTATCGAGCAGTTGGACAATGCCAAGGCGCGTTGGGAAGAAAAAACACGCACCGAAAAATATACCGTTGACGAGGACAATGTTGCCGATGTTATTGCCATGATGACAGGTATTCCTACCAAAAGGATTGCTCAAAAAGAAAGCAGCAAACTTTTGGGTATGGCAGATGAATTAAGTGGACATGTAATCGGACAAGAAGAAGCCATTAAGAAACTTACCAAAGCTATACAACGCACACGGGTTGGCTTAAAAGATCCTAAAAAACCAATAGGGTCATTTATATTCCTTGGCCCAACTGGTGTGGGCAAAACAGAGTTGGCAAAAGTTCTTTCAACGTATTTGTTTGATAAGGAAGATAGTTTGGTGCGCATTGACATGAGTGAGTATATGGAGAAATTCTCTGTATCTCGTCTGGTGGGAGCGCCTCCTGGATATGTTGGATATGAAGAAGGTGGACAGCTTACCGAAAAGGTGAGACGTAAACCCTATTCAGTGGTGTTGCTTGATGAAATTGAGAAGGCGCATCCGGATGTATTCAACATTCTTTTGCAAGTATTGGATGATGGAATCCTTACCGATGGATTAGGCCGCAGGGTAGATTTCCGAAACACCATCATTATCATGACATCAAACATTGGTGTTCGCGATCTTAAAGATTTCGGAACAGGAATTGGTTTCTCTACTGCTGCAAAACGTGAGTCGGAAGAAGAACATATGAAGTCTACGATTCAGAGTGCTTTGAAGAGAGCGTTCAGTCCTGAATTCCTGAACCGTTTAGATGATGTGATCGTGTTTAACTCTTTGCAACGCGAACACATACACAAGATCATTGACATCACGCTGAAGAAACTTTTTACACGCATAATTCAGATTGGATACAATGTGGAACTGACGGATAAGGCGAAAGATTTCATTGCTGAGAAAGGATATGATCATCAATTTGGCGCACGTCCGTTGAACAGGGCCATTCAAAAATACCTTGAAGATCCTGTAGCAGAAGAAATTCTGAAAGGGGAAGTTGAAGAAGGCGGCATCATCATGGCCGACTACGATGGCAAAGGCGATATTCTGACCATCAAGGTTAAAAAACCAAAGGCTGCCTCTAAGAAAAGTGAATAATTATAACAAGTATTGAATAAAAAAGAAGCCGGTTCACGCCGGCTTCTTTGTTTTAGTACGCTCCGTTAAATTTTCTAAGGAACCATTCGACACTCACCATCAGCAGCAAGATCCAGAATATCCATTTGAGATCTATTATTGAACTGTACAATTCTTCGGAATGAATTTGACTTGTTGCAGTTAATGTATTGGCAAATTGAACGATGCTGTCACCAGGCAAAAAGAATTTACCTCCTGTAGTTTGAGAAAGTTTTTTTAACAAGTGATGATCCGCTGTTAAATTTTGAACTTCGGCCATCTGGGCAACAACGGCAAACTGTCCCACAACCTCTTCGCGCACACCATTCACTACTGTTCTTGAACGGAAGCGATATACACCTTCTTTCAATCCACCGATTGGGTACCGAATGTTTCCGGGACTAATTAAATATTGATAATTAAATTTTTTTCCCTCGTCATCTACAATTTCAAGGTCAATGGTGTTACCGTAAATCGGTTCATAAATATCATTATACACCTGGCTCTCGATTACTACCGGCTCCGATTCAGAAAACTCTTGTTTCACAGGATAGCTCCTGAATTTTTTCTTGTCATCCGTAGTGCTGAGGTATTGAATTAATTTTCCAAAAAGTTCATCAAAGGCGACTGTCGCTTCCGTCCTCTCAAACTCATCAAGCCGCCATCGCCATAATCCTTCTCCCAACAAAACCGCTACCTTTTTATTGTCTTCCGCTTGCACAGCCAGCAAAGGCTTATCAGTTGTTACGTTTCCAATTCGTTGATAAAGCAAAGGGACAGCAGAAAGAGGTATAGCTATTTTTCCGAAAGGAACAGACACCGGAGGATAATCTGTCAGCAAGGTTTTGACTTCAGGTGCTAATGTAAAACTTGAAAAATCCGAATTCAAAACGGGTGTTACTTCATCATAATCCCGAGACACAGACTCAACTTTAAGGGGAATGCCCGAGCGTCCGAGCGTAACAAGATCAATTTGCTTACCCACAATAATTAAAGAAGATGTTTTGCTGGAATTAAACCGCTGAAATATTTCCCTTGTAGCCCCGCGCAGATCTGGCGATTGATGAAAAATAACAAGGTCAATTTTATCAGGGTCAAGTTCTGTCTGTGGCGTAATACCCGGTATGTGCAAAATAAATTCATAGTTAGAATTTTTCTCGACTACCGATCTAATGGCTTTAATATCGGGATGAGGTGCAGCGGCAACCACAAGTATTTTTTTCTTTCCTTCCACTACTTCTATAAAAACAGAAGTATGATTGTTGATCACATTCACTTCTTCCTGCTTCACTTCCACCTGCACATCATACTTTTGAAAACCTTGCTCATTGGCTTGCGGTTGAAAATCATACGTTAACAATTGATCGCCCGATATTGATTTTAGTTGGCGCTCTATTTCCTTTCCCTTGTGAAGCAAGGTTACAGCAAGTGTTTGATTTTGAATGCCACTGGTTAACACCTCCACGCGGACTGGAAATTTATTTCCTTGATACGCTATTTTATTATACAGAACATTTTTAATCGTAATGTCGATGCGCTTAGACGTGTCGCCTAAACCCAACGTATGAATGGGGAAATTATAATTTGAATACAAAGGCGATACACCGGAGTTGTAGATGCCATCAGACACCAACAACACACCGCCAATCTTCTCCCCCTCGTGTCGGTTGGCAATGGATTTTAATGCGCCCTGCAAATCAGAAGTTGAGGCCGTAAAATGAATCGTATCAGTGCCCTTTCCTTGTAGGTTGGTTTCTTCAACCAAGAATCCTTTTTCGTTAAGCAAACTTTTAATGTTGGACAATCCAAGGTTAACCTTTTGTATTACATTGTCACTTGTACCCTCAGGGATTGACTGAGAATCATCTTGAAGAATAACAAATACAGGTTTTTCAAAAATATTTTTTACTTGTTTAATAATGGGGCCTAACAAAAACATGCACAGCACAAAAGCCAACACGGCACGCATCACAAACAAAATTTGATTCGTGCTTTTACTCCATGCATGCTTACCTGAGTACAACAGATAGGCATAACCAATACCCGCCAGCAAACATACAAGCAAGTATGCCTCCGAAGCCTCAAATAATATCCGTTGCTGATCCATGTGCTAATATCCGTATTTATC
>JBBRKB010000304.1:0-5244 GCA_038218385.1 Cytophagales bacterium
ATTTTGTGACTACCTTCCTTGGATCAGGTGGTGGTAGTAACTCCGGTTCCGGAAATCAAATGGGGATTGATCCACTATTTGAAAACGTTACCAACAATGATACTTTCAATGATACTTTCAACTACCGTTTAAAAGCTGGCTCCCCAGGAAAAAATGCGGGTACTGATGGAACTGATTTAGGAATTTATGGCGGATCCTATCCCTTCCCTTCCGGTGGAGCTGTTGGTTCTGGTTTTGACACCAGTCCTATGCCTCCGATACCGCAAGTAACAGAATTGAATATTTTGAACGCTACCGTTCCCGTAAATGGAACACTCAATGTAAACGTAAAAGCAAAAGTTAATAATTGATCAATGCGTCAAGCACTCTTCATCGTATTAATTTTCGTGAGCGGATCGGTTGGTGCGCAAGTCATCAACCGCGCGGAATACTTTATTGACATTGATCCGGGAAAAGGAAACGGAACAGCCGTTGTTGTACCTGCACCTTCCAACAATGTAAATTTTTCGTTTACTGTTCCTACAATATCGTTGACAAATGGTTTTCATGTTTTAGGATTTCGTAGTAAAGAAAGTATAACTGGTTTTTGGAGTCATTCAATGTATAATACTTTTTTTGTTGTACCTCCAGCCAGCGTGCCTAATGCTGTTAATATTACTAAAGCAGAATACTTCATTGATACCGATCCTGGAAATGGTTCTGGTGTTAATGTTGCCATTGGTACGGTTCCAAATCCTACCGTTGCTTTTACGGTTCCCTTAACATCACTTCCCGCTGGATTTCATACGTTGCATTTTCGAACGCGTGATAATCAAAACAAGTGGTCGATCGCACACATTCAAACTTTTTATATTGTACCTCCAACACCAGGTGCTACTTCAACAAATCTTGTAAAAGCAGAGTACTTCTTTGATGTGGATCCCGGTCAAGGAAACGGAAATGCATTAACGATTTCTTCGGGTGCCACGCAAACAAATTCATTTCCAATTTCGATCAACGGACTTGCAGCCGGATTCCATCGGTTAAATGTCCGCTACAAAGACAATGTAAACACATGGAGCCATGCCCACCAACAAATATTTTACATCACACCACAAAATTCATTTTCAGCAACCAACATCGTGCGCGTTGAATATTATGTCGATACCGATCCGGGCTATGGACTGGGAACAGCGGCAACTTTTACAACTGGTGCAACTGTCGATTTACTTCCACTGGCCATTAACACGACTGGTGTTCCAAGTGGTAATCATGTTTTGTATGTGCGTGCCAAAGATGATAAAGGATTTTGGAGTGATATTTCCACCGGCACGTTCACCATTAGTAATTGCACACCACCAACACAACCTACAGTTGATGATCAATCACGGTGTGGCGCAGGAACAATAACACTTACAGCCACTGGAGCAACGGGTACACAACAATATCGTTGGTATGATGATCCCATTGCCGGCACACAAGTAGGAAGTGGGTCACCATTTACAACCCCTACTCTTTCAGCAAGTAAGATGTTTTATACTACCCTTTATGACCCTTCAACATTGTGCGAAAGTTCACGCGTACAAGTGAACGCTACTGTTGTCACTTTTGCTAAACCAATTTTAAATACATCCGGAACAATTACTTTATGTGAAGGCGGAAGTGTTTTCCTTCAAGCTCCTGCTGGCTTCAATAATTACGTATGGTCGAATGGCGAAACCACACAACAGATTACAGCTTCACTTTCCGGCAACTACTCCGTTACGGTTGGTGATGGAAGTTGTTTTAGTGTGAATTCGGATCCGGTAAACCTTACATTAATCACAGCTCCAGCAAAACCAACAATTCAAATTACCGGAGATATTTGTAGCGGGAGCCCGGTGGTGTTGAGTGGACCTGTTGGCCTGGCGGTCTATAGTTGGTCAACAGGCGCCAACACCCAATCGATTACGGTTAATCAATCGGGAACATATTCGTTAAGTGTAAAACATGCGCTTGGTTGTCAGAGCCTTTCATCCGATCCTGTAACCATTGGGAATGTGGCGACTGCAACCATCACACATGTTGATAACACCCTGATTGCAAGTGCAGGAAATTCATTTCAATGGTTTTCTTTTGGTCAACAAATTCCGGGGGCAACAAAACAGATTTTAGAAATTAGCTTATTTGAAACGGAAATTATCGCCGTTGAAATCACACAAGGAAATTGCACCACTCGTTCAGAAGATTTTATTTACCTGATCACTGAAGCGGAATCCGAAATAAATGAAATACAAGTGTATCCAAACCCTGTCACGGAGTATCTTACTATTAAGAATAGTCAATCTCTATCAGGATTTGTAAGTATACATGATGCTCTTGGAAAATCGCTCCTTGTTCAATCACTTCTTGATGGTGAAAATAATTTTGATATAAAGCATTACGCTTATGGAAGTTACTGGATTGTAATAAAATCAGCGGATCGTTCTAAGGTTTTTAAAATTCAAAAACAATAGTACAATGAAAAGTAAACTAAAATCAATCATAATGTTTATGCTGGCGATCATGTTCGGAAATATCGGATGCAGTTCCGATCTACCAGTTTGTCCAAACAAAATGGGTTTACTTAGTGGTGGTTGGATGTTAACAACCGTTTTTATAGATGGCGTGCAAGACAACACCGATCTCACGCAATATAGATTGACACTCATCGAGCCCGATGCCAATGCAACAGCCTCAACTTTTAACCGAACACAACCCAATGGTTCACAAGATGCTGGTGCCTGGTCTACCGAAAATAATGATCAGGTTTTACGATTGATCCCATCAAACGACCCGCTGCTTACCGAAGACTATGTTATTGAATCATTCACGTTGAGAACTTTGGTATTGGTAATCAATCGCGATAGCAATAAAACAGGACCGTCACAGATTCGCTTTGTGTTGGAACCTTTTTAGATATAAGTAATTTAACATTCGATTTTAGGCATAAAACACAACACTATGGACTCAATACAAAGAATTCTCATCTATGGTAGAAAAATACTGATTCCAATTTTCGTGTTTGTCACCTCCGCAGCCGTTGCGCAATGGTCTGTTGGTGCAAAAGCAGGGGCTACTCTTTCCAATTATAAAACCAAAACCCCTTGGAAAGAGGTTTCAAACATCGGCTATACGGTGGGACTAACAGCCTACAAACAATTGAAATCTAACTGGGGCATCAACCTCGAACTCCAATACATTCAAAAAGGATATTATCATAAAATATGCAACACCATTAGCGATAAGCTTCAGGCCAACTACATTGAACTTCCGATAATGTTCGACTATACATTCATTGTGCCCTCACTACGGAATGTTAAAGGACATGTTAACCTCGGCTTCTACACCGCCTATTGGTCAAGTGCGAAATATTTAATGGAAGGATTTGATGAAAGGAGTGAAGCATTTGATTTCGATACAAACAAAGCATCACGCATTGACTTAGGACCTAATGCCGGTGGCCGAATAGAATACATTTTAAATAGCGGCAGCCTCTCGCTCGACTTTCGTTATGAGGTTGGGGTGATCGATTTGCAAAAAAGAATTAACGATGATACCGCTAATACCAATCGTGCACTTATTGTCGGCGTGAGTTATTTAAAACTGTTAGGGAAATAATTAAGAAATCAACACAGCCAGCAGTCATCTATGAAAATACCCAACGCTTTTTTATCCTATAAGGCCGCTAGTGGAGAAATAGCAAGTAAAAGAGAATTTGTGCGCGAAAGCAAATTGATCATTTCAATTCCTCTTCCCTTAGACCATGTCGTTTCTTCTTATTATCCTTAAGGTTGCCACAAATATCAAAGTCCTTGGATGGCCATATCCTATCAATCAAAAAATGACCAGTCAAAACCAAAATCAACTACATTGGATTGGCCTGGATAACGCGGGGTGGGAAAATAACCATCCTTGGTAAAGGCCTGCACCAGATTATTGTATTTTACAAATATGCGCCCCCGAATGATCTTGGCATTAAAGAACGCATCGACAATAGGAAACGCAGGTGAACGAAATCTATTTTGCGTATAAAACTGTTGCGTGGGCACATCATAGCCCATGGCGTTGTAGTCAGACTGCCAATGTACATCAAAGCCAACCTGAATATCAAAATTGCCGTGGACGAAAATATTGGCATAGCTGATCTGTCCATTGGCGAATACATCGGGGAGCCGTATGGCATCTTCGGAATTTTCTATAAGGGAATTCAAAATGACATTGCCACGCAAAGTAATATTGCTGAAGGTCACCGATAATTTTACTTCAGGTGAGAAAATAATATTACTTCCTTTTGCCTGCACGGGTAATACTTTTTGAGGAACAAGCGAAAGATCTTCTTTAAAAAAGACATAGTTGCTCAATCGTGTGAAGGTAAGGCCTGGAGCTACATGAAAATTTTGAGATCGATAATGTAGGTAGCCATTCAGTTGCGTTACACTGATGGGACTAAAATCATTACTCCATACATCATGGGCACCCCGATACGCCTGCTGAATAAATCCTGCATTATATTTATTTTCCTTTAGCGTTACCTCCAACCACTTGCTTTTCAATGCACCTTCAATTCTAAAATTTCCATTGTCCAATATTTCTGCCCAACCGGAAAGAAGAAAGATTGAATCGAGTTGCAATTCCATTCGTCCTCCGAGATAATGTTCGGTGCCTTTTGTAGCTATAGGCAGTGTGTCAGTATCAATGTATTGGTACGCCATATCATAATTTCGAAGGGCATAATAACCATTGTAAAAAAGCTTACTCAAATTTCCTTTAACACCCACCTCATTGCGTATCGTGGTGAACTTCGTCTCATCGTGTACCTTACTACTATCCACTTCATCATAATCATAGTAACCTTTCGGAACTTTGGTAGAATCGTCAATAAACGTATTGACTTGTGATTTTCGATCAAACTTATGATACACCTGCAAGGCGCTGCCAATTTCATATTGATGAAACAAATGTATGTTCAACCGAAGGTCACGACTTTCAGCTTCTGTCAAAAAGGGAACTCGGTCTTTAACAAAATAGGCAGGTCTGTTATCTTCATCAGAAACCTTGACACCACCATATTCATCTACTCGCATGTTGTTGCGGGCTACATTGAAAAACAAACGATATGTACTGTCTTTACTTTGGTACGCTGTGAATAAATCGTAATAGGTACTCAGCACATTTCGGTCGCCTTTACCTGTGCGCTGCACCTGTTTATCAATAGCCAACGAACGAAAATCAAAACCAAAGTTC